>JACMJL010000195.1 GCA_014380625.1 Clostridiaceae bacterium | reverse complement strand
GCTTTAAAAACATAATAAGTAAACGAGAAAACATGGCCTATGATGAAGAAAAAGATGAATATACTTGCCATAATAATAAAAAGTTAAAGCCTGTCGGCAAAACAAATAGAAAGTCAAAGTCTGGATATGAGTCTGAAATAACAGTTTATGAATGTGAAGATTGTAATCAGTGCCAACATAAGTCAAAATGTACAAAAGCTAAAGGCAATAAAAGAATGAACGTATCTAAGAATTTTATAAAAAAGAGATTGAAATCATTAGAAAATATAACAAGTTCAGAAGGAATCCTGTTAAGAACAAATAGATCAATTCAGGTTGAAGGTGCATTTGGAGTTTTAAAAGAAGATCATGGCTTCAGAAGATTTTTAACCCGAGGAAAAGAGAATGTAAAAACAGAATTTACACTTTTATGTTTTGGATATAACATAAATAAGTTTCATAATAAGATTCAGCAAGATAGACGTGGTAGTTTACTGCATGAAAAAAAAGTATCCTAAAATAAAATATTAAAAATCAGAGATTTAACGATCTTCTTTTTGTCATGCTATAAAACAAAAGATCTCTAAAAATCAAGTGAAAATAAAATGATTTTCTAGTGATTTTCTTTAATTTATTCAAGAAAAAAGGGAGTGTCGTAAAATGATTTTTCAATCATTTTGAGACACTCCCTTTTTTCTATTTAACTCTTCTGAGAATTACTTCTTCGTGTTTTGATACCTCATTTTCAATCCTGCTTAACTGCTCAGTATTGGTTTTATGACCTTCTAAGGATAACTCAATCTTAGGTTTAATTTCGCTTTCCAATAGGAATTCAATTTTTGTAATCTTAGATTCTAATTTTGAAATATCATCTTTTATTTCAGAAATATCTTTTTTTATTTCTAATTGACCCTTTTCCAGCTTGGTAAACCCTGCCTGTATAAATTCAAATAACTTTTCATTATCCATTATAGATACCTCCACCATTTTAAACATACCCTATAGATATCTTACAATTTTTTAGCTACTTATGCAATACCGAATTCATTTAAGGGTTACTTAAAAGGCCTCTGCAGCTAATATCTTTTTTATAATCTGTAGTCACTTCACCACTTTCCTCCTCTGCCTGTTCCATATCCTCTGCTAAGGTTTTACTTTTAGTCAGAAAGTAAGCAGTCCTGTATACTTGTTTACTGTATTTTTCATATTAAAGAAAGCGAGTATAAAAGGTTTAGTAATTTCATAACTAGAGACCTTAGTCTTTCTTGGCCCAACGAGTGATCTATAAGATCAAGTTCCAGGCTTCAGGATTTGTATTCGGTGGAAAACATCTTAATTTACAGTGTTTTAAGACAGCCACTTACTTTATGTATATCTAATTGTATTTTTTCTTTAATCTGAAATAATATAAAATTGCTCTTAAAGAAAAGGACCCAAATTCAATTATAGGAATTAGAGAAATAAAAACATTCATCCACAAAATAGGAGGAATTGGGTTAGCCCTATTATTAAGAAGGATAAAAAATACTATTAGTGCCAGATAAATTAAGAGTAAAGGTAAAAACATTAGTGAAAAGGTTACAGCAACCTTTTTTGCATGTTTTAATACATCTGTTTTATTGCTATATAACTCTGGTTTTGTTTCACTTTCCTTGTACTCCTTTGACCATAACGTCCATTTTTGCCAACCAAAAGGTGATGTGAAAATAAGTTGCCAACCTGCTTGTTTGTGAAACTCATAATAATCTTCACTTGCATTATTTTGAAAATCAGTACAGTATTTGATTTTTCGTGGCTCTTCTTTTATAAAATTAAAAGTACTTCCTAGATTGCTCAATCCATAAAGATTAAAGCCTTGAATCTCCATATTTTCTAGCCAGGTTTCAATCCTATCCGGAGAGTAATACCAAGCTATTTTCCATTTAGTGATTACTTGTCCAGTTTTTTTATCGTATAATTTATCTATAGGAATATAAAAACTCGAGTTAGGAATCATACCGACTTCCACTCTTAGCTTTTTGTTCGTTAAATATAACTTAACGAAGGTATATATAGCCGTAGCAATCGATGCACTCAGTAGGAGTATCACAATATATCCTGCTACAATTACGTTTAATGAATTCAACACAGTTAAGATCCATAAACCTATACCTACAACATACATAATAGTTCTGTTTCTTTTTAAAATCCCATTTCTTGCTGGAAAGTTTAAAATATTCGAAAGGGGGTTTTGATTTATCATAATACACCAATGTTTATTAGATACCTGAATTCCCCAAGAACTTAATAAAAGACCAGTGGGTAAATTCTTTTCTTCAAATTTAGAATAGGTAATTCTATAAACAACGGTTTTAGGTTCATTAAAGGAGAATTTAAATATTCTTAATTTGAAATTCACGTCTAGCAAGTGATAACCCTTACTTGCCATAGTCGATAACCATTTTTCTGTTTTTGGTACATCATAACTCCAAAAGGGCTTAAAATATGATTTATCCATAAAATTTACCTCCTAATTCACTAGCATTTTTGTTAAGCTCTTTTAGTCTTTCGATTTCTAGACTCAATAATTCTTTACCAGTTATTGTTATTTCATAAACTGTCTTTCTTTCCTCGTTTGAATATATTGTCACAATTCCATCTCTATGCATTTTTGTCAATGTACCATAAACAGTACCGGAACCTAATACAATTCGTTTCTTTGTTATTTCCTCAACAGTACGAATAATTCCATAACCGTGACGAGGTTCGTATAATGACAATAAAATATAAAAAGCTGTCTCTGTCATTGGCATGTAATTTTTGATAATTTTATCTGTATTCATCTATATCATCACCTTTTAATAAAATAGCCAAGTATGTCACACTACTACATATATTATCACTACTGTATCACGCCGTGACATATTAATCAACAAATATTCCCACTAATAATATTGTTAATTTTTTTATAATAGATTGCATAAATTTAAAACTTTTTTGCTTTTTCTTTCGTCTAATAATATGTATAAAACTATTTTTTAAGGGGGAACAGATAATGAAACGACTGATTTTATTCATAGTTACTTTATGTATTGGAATTTCCTTTACTAGTTGTACAAAAAACACAGTTTCAAAGGTTTCTACGGGTAACCCATTATTAGAAAATAGTACTATAGTAACTTCTAAAATTGGAAACACTGAAGAATTTATTAAGTCATTAGAGAAATCAGGGTATAAAACAAAAACTATTAAACAGGATAACAATAGGTTTCTTTCTGGAACGCTAACGTTAATAGCTATTAATGAAACTAATATTGGTATATACGAATATAAAAATAATCAAGAAATGGAACAGGATTCAAAGACAATAAGTAGTGATGCTTCAATGATAGGATATACAATCTATGATTGGAAGGCAACGCCTCATTTTTATAAAAAAGGAAATATTATTGTTAGTTATTTCGGGGATAATAAAGAAATTATAGAAACTTTAGAAAAACTCCTGGGACAACAGTTTGCAGGTATGGCTTAATGTTCAATAACTTAGATCTACTAAAAAATCCTACCACACTTATCCACGGGAAGTGGAATTAAGCGTGGTAGGATTTCCTAAAGGAGAAAGCCTTAAAGTTACTTATTCCAGTAAGGTAGCTGTAGCTTAAACTATACTATGTTCTCCGAGCTGCGCTTCTTTTCTAGAAAATAATGAAGTAGTGAAGAAAATCAAGGTAGATAAATTAAGAAAGGTGGGTGCTATAAAACCACCAACTGGGGCTGGAATTAAAACTATTATGAGAAACACACAAAAAATAATACTAAAGGGGTTAAAAAACACCATCCAGTTTGGAAATAGAGTTTTCTTAGTCCTTAGTAACTCTACATATAATATTGAACTGAAAGTTACAGCTATAGCCATTATAACTAATGTTATTGTCCAGTATAAATTGAAGGTTGATAACATGTCTTTAACCATAAGATTCCCAGCTTCAAGTTTGTAGGCCAGTTTCCACCCGGAAGCCATAAATGCATAGGATATATGAAAACCAACTGCAATTATTGCAGCATAAAAAGCAGGAAGAATCATTAAAATAGATTTTACTTTTCCAGCTGGTTTTAATCCATAGTATATAGGAATAAGTCCTAGAAGTTGAAAGGGTAACATAATAACACCTAAAAAGGTACCATAGGTTACTCTCCACTGTGGGATATTTACCATGGTTTCAGTGCTTAATTTAATATAACTATAGGCGGTAGTTGGTTTACCAAGCATTATTAAGTCGCTTACAATAGTTAGTACTACAGCTAAGATTCCAATTAAAGCACAAATCAAGAGTTGTCTGGGCAGATTAGGTGTCTTCTTCATCAATTATTCCCCCAAATGTCATAATGTGTAATTATATCATGAACCCACCAGTGATGGCAACCTTAATACTCTCATCATTGCTCTAATTGGAGCACACTTGTAAATCCCTTAATAAAAGGCGTACCTGAGGACAAAGGTAAAAGCGTTGACGTAACTGCAACTTCATAAACAGGGTGAAAACTATAACCTGAGGTGCCTTTTACACCGTAACCAGTAAAATCATGAATCATATAATGTACACCACTATCCTTGCCCAAATATAACATTTCATGACCATTCATAAAAATAACAGCACCAGGTTTTACTTTATCCAATACTCCATTCCTTTTCTCTAAACTGTCTCCGGATGTAAAATTATAAATAATTCCTGCGGACTTCTCTTGTTCATTAGTGTTTCTTGGTAGCATAAATCCAAAAGTACTATATATACTAATAACAAATCCAGAACAATCCCTTCCGTTATATTTGTTTCCCCAATCATATCTATCACCAAGAAGCTTAAAAGCTTCTTTTAAAATATTTTCTCTAGTATAAGTCAGAAAACCAATATTCACATCTTCCTTCTTGGATATAAGGGCATTTCTAATTTCTAATTGTCCTTTATCATTTCTATATGGAAGTTTTACTGCATAGTTACCATAAGTACTTTGGTTTGCAATAGTTTCCGGCATATTCTCCAGCATAGGAATTTTTGTACCCATGGCAAATTCGATTTGTGACATGTTTTTATCCTGTGGATTAAATTGACTTGTAATATGATTACCGGTAACAATAAGAAAGTTCTCACTCTTAGAGTACTCAATAACTGTTTCCTTATCCTTTCCTACTGCAACATCCTCTACTTTAACCCAAGCCCTATAGTTATACATTTGCACAAAAAACCATTTTCCATCACTACTTGTATGTAAGATTATTACTGGCGTGCAGGGTTCTGCAGAACTCTCTTGGAATCTATCTATTTCTCTGAGGCTACTAGAATCATACACACCTTCTCCTGTGGGGAAAGTTCTTAAATTAGTCTTTCTCACTATTATTCCAAAGGATACAGCCTTATCTTCTTTAATTGATTCTAGGTTACAATTTGTCTTTACCTTATTATAAAAACTGTTATCTAAAGTTACCCCTACTTCGCTATACATAGTTTTTGTAGGAAGCTTGTATAAGTTTATAAATTTTATAAGTTCGCCTTTACTCAAGTTGTTTGTATATTTACTAAGGTCATAAACCACGGGAACTTTCTCTGTGATTTTGCCGTTTAACTCATCTATTTGTTCATTAGTCATTATAACCGCTTTAGGTTCCTTTAGCTTTTCAACCCAATAATTCTCTTCATTCATGGCTTCTAATGTACCAGACAAGGTACTCCCCTTAGCCTGTGGATTTCTTATCTCTTCCTTACTAGGTACTTCTGTACTAGGTATTTCCTCAACTTTTATTAAATTGTTCTCCACCTTAGCTTCCTCTTTACTAAAATTATTTATTATAGCACTCCCCCCTAAAACAGACACTGATATTACTAGAAATATTAAAACAACCATACCTTTTCTTCTTATTAAGTTCTTCATAAAAGTTCCTTCCCATTACTTATTTTCCCTTATTGACCTCAACATAGTATAAGGCTATACCTTCACCGCTAAAACTACTATAACTATCCTTAACCTTAAACATTGGCGTGACCGTAAATACATATGTATCCTTTGATAACACAAAATTTTCATTATTATCAATTTTAGTGACCACTCCCTCAGTTGAGATACAATAGTAATGTTGCCTAGCATTGTTACTGCGAGTATCAATTGAAATACCCTGTTTAATTTTATTCATTAGTTCTACCTCATAAAAGGCTGGAGATAAATTTAATTCAAGGATTTTATCCCAGGTTATTTTCTCTAAGGCTGATAAAACCTCTTTTAAAGGAACGCTGTTATTAATCTCATATATTACTTTGGACAACTTAGTTATTTTTAATATATTTTCATTTGGCTCGGTATTTCTAAAACTATACATATCTACATCTCTTTTATTCATGGTAAGCAACTGAAAATTAAACTGATCAATAACTCCATCTTGTGTGAAACTTATATTTATCCTACTTTGGTCTAGTAATACATCCTTATCCTCAATATTGCCCAAAACTTGTATAAATTCATTCATAATTTTGGAACCATTAAAAGCTCTTATATCACTAGGGAGTTGTATTTTCACTGAGGGTTTTGGTGCTTTCACCGTTATGGAGTTAATTACTGTAAAGCTTCCTATTATCACAAGTATTAGTGTAAGTTTAACTATTTTCATAACTGTATAATATGCTGCCTTAGGTACTAAGACTTCCTCTTCTTTTATTACTTCTACATCCTCTTTTAAACCTTGGTAAATATTGTAGCAACTTGAGCAACATATAAGATGATCCTGTATAGCTTTGTTACTAACCTCAGTTGTGAGTCCTTCTATATAAATTGGTAAAAGGTCATTAACAATCCTACAGCTTATACTCATTTTACCTACTCCTCTAATGATATTTTACATTCTTAACAATGATATAGTCAATCCGGCATGTATCTATATATATATTTATGTTTAATATTTAAAACTTATATTAATATGATCAACTAAAAATATCACATCTTGTTTCTTTGGTGGACAAAATGTGATATCTTTTATTTCTTTATATTTTTACAACCACTTTTTTTAAATTTTTGCGATTCTTCCCTCATTATAGGTTTGCCGTGGCCAAAGCAAGCTGTCCCAAGGTATGCCTTGTGGCAAGAATAGTCTTAATTCTACCTACAACAAGAGTATCAAGTAGATTTGTAAGTGATGCGGGACGGATACTGAGTTTTTCATGTAGTTCCTTCTGAGTCCTTGCATCTTCCCTGTCAATCTAAATGAATTTATTATTCACCCCTCCTTAGTCTTTGCTTCACCTAAGGATTTAATAAGTTCATCTTTTTCATACTCCAACATCTTTTTAATCCCCCAGAACTTCTTTCTGGTTGCAACTTTTATTTCCTTATCTATTTGTTTAATCCTGTCCCCATGAACTTCATTCCAATCAATTTTTGCCATCTCTTCACCATCCCTTAAATTTTAGACCCATTTGCTAATTCATTCCTAGTAATTCATACCAGGAACATAATCTTCCTCTATAGCTCTAAGTTTTATATTTTTATCATCCACATACAAAAGCGCTTATTTTACTTTGTACTAATATATATATGCATTATTTACATTATTTACATTTATTTTATGCACTTTATATTTATATATATATTTTTGTCAGAAAGTAATATATTAAACAGTAGATATCTCTAATACAAGGAAAGCAAAAACTGATTAGGGTTCTGTATGTTTTCTAAGCTTTAGCATTAATAAAATCATTACAGGAATATATAATAGTGCCATAATTCCAAAGGTTATAGAAAATCCTATATTATCTGCCAGCAATCCAAACAAAGGGAATATGCAAATCATAAAAACACTAAAAGAAAGACTATCAAAAGATAATATAGTAGCTCTTTGTTCCGATGGTATCCTAGCATTTATAAAGTCACTAAATATTGTAAATGATAGTCCCCCAGTAACTGAAGTCAAAAGGAAGAAACCTATAGATAAATTCTTCATTAGTGCTAACCCCATTAATGCTAATATATTTATTATAGCTACACTGATTAGGGTGCCTTTTAATTTCATTAATTTTTCAAATTTGTATGCGTATTTTGAAGATATGGCTTCAGCTAAGCTACTTATTCCGCATATTATTGCAATTGCAGTCTTTGTATAACTCATATCTTGAAAATACTTTTGACTATAGAAAAATACAGTGGTTTGAAGACTTCCAACTAATGCAGAAAACAGTATTAGATAAAGAACTATTTTTCTTGCTTTAAGCACTTTTATACTTGTTATCAATTGATCTCCTAATGGATTTACCTTTGATATTCCTTTATTATTAGTTGGTTCAGTGAAACTAAATGCTACAACTAAAGCTGCCCCTTGAATTACTGTCCCAAATACATAGGCATATAAAAACTTTATATCTGCCAATATTCCACCTAGCAAAACTGCTACCCCTTGTGCTATAGACATAGCGAAAGCAAGATTTCCCCATACTTTCTTATATCTATCTTCTTCACCTAATTCCTTTAAACTATCATAAATTAAAGCCTCTGCCGCACCAGAGTTTAAATTCCTTGCAGCAGAGCTTAACATAAAGGCAAAAGCAAAACCCCAGAAACTATATGAACTAATCATGAAAATGCAAGAAATCACTGATATAATTCTGCCAACCACCACACTGAATTTTTTTCCATATACATCAGCAATTGCACCTGTTGGTAATTCAAGCAGCAAAGCTGTTATGTGATAGACTGATTCTAATAACCCGATCTCAACTAAGGACATACCTTTAAAAGCAAGGTATAGAACCCATATAGCTGAGGTAATATTTAATTGCATTAAAAAACCATATATATAACTTACCAATACATTTCTTTCTAATTTATTTTTAGTATTCATATTAATTCCTCCAAATCCCAAATTTTTATTTTCTGGAAATAAAAATAAGCCCCCAGTCCTTGGCTTTAATACATTAGTATCAAAGTATCCAGACCATATAAGACTTATGGAAGAAATTATATTCAAATCAAAAATAAGTACATATTAAACTTTTCTAATTATGAGTTATAGACTCATGGATTTAGATAATAATCAGTACTTTTTTTAAAAATAAACGCACTTCTCCCCTTGAGCATTAAAGTTGCGCTTTTTGTAACGGAGCTACTGTATTTTAATCGTTTATTTAGCTTTTCTGTACCAACTATAGTTCCCATGATCTAACCCTCCTTTTAAGTATTAATATTGTAATTATAACCCACTTTGAGCTCATTGACAATAGTCTGGATATCCTGGAATACTTTACCTTGATTTAAGTTATTCATCATAAACTAAAGGGACTGTCTCAAAATAAAATTATTTTCAGACGACCCCTTTTCTAATAATTAATTAAGTTAAAATATTTCATCTAAATCAGTTATAATCTTATCTGCTAGCCCAAGTAGGATGATTTCATCAGACATTAACCACCAATCTTTCCGATAATTCTTTGTGTAGAGTTTCTCTGTAATATTTGTGTTCGCTACAATAAAATCTTTAATCCTTTTTTCTTGTCTTTGGGTGAATTCAAAGTTATCTAAAACTTTATCAGTATTGCCCATAGCACCAATACTGCCTGCATGAATTAGGGCTGTTGTATCTTGAAACACATATCTATACCCTTTTGAACCTGCCAATAACATTAGTCCACCAGAGCTATAGGCTTTCCCAAAGGCTATGGTATACACCGGGGTTTTAGAAAGTTGGATAACGTTTATAAAATTTAGTACTGCTGGTAGTTCCCCTCCATCAGAATTTATTAGAATTTTAATAGGAATTCTTTCATTAGTAGGTTTCCCCTTGTCTTCTTTATTCCACTTTATAATCATTAGTGAAAAATCAACCAAGCTATCATCAATAGCGCAATTCCAAAATATCTCTCTATTTTCAGTTCTCTCATAATAATCTAAGGTTTCTGGATCCGGGAGATTTATTTTCATTAATTCTTTAATTTCTTCAGGTAAAAGTATATCCCAATTTCTTTTCACATTCATAATTCACCTTGCTTCCTTTATATTATTGTTTACTCAGATAATATATTATATGTTCCAATATGACCTTTCCTACACTAAATCCTTATAAAATTATTACTATTACATATTCTCCACAAATTGAATTTTTAATCCACTTGGATCTAATACATAGAAAAACTTGATGTATGGATTAGGAAGAAATGGCCCGCCTTTAACAATTTGTATTTCCATTATAATCCATATATTTATATATTTCCATAAAACTTTACTACTTTGAAACCTGCCTTTTCTTCACAAGTTTTCAAGAAATAATTAGCTATATAAATCTGGCCAAATTAAGTCACAAAAAGAATCTATAATAATATCCGCTTCAGACAAATCTTGATTTCCTGAATTCAAATTCCTATAACCTACACAGTTCATACCTGCCCTTTTAGCAGCTTTAACCCCATTACAAGAGTCTTCTATTACAACACACTCCTCTGGCAGGACTCCAAGTTTTTCTGCTGCAAACAAAAAAATATCTGGTTCAGGTTTACTTCTATTAACATAATCTCCGGTGACTAATGCATTAAAATAATTATTAAATTTAAAACTTTCAATTATAAATTCAATTACATTAATTGGGGAGGAAGAGGCTACAGCCATTTTAATATTATTTTCATGTAAATTTTTTAGTAACTCTGTTATTCCCCTAATAGGAGTTATCTTCGTATCTGGTGAAGAAAGATAAATGAAATACTCATTCCTATCTTTGTTAATTAGTTCTTCTAGCGTATGATTTAGATTATATTTATGTTTTATGGTACTCCACATAAAATGCGAGCTAGTTCCTATAAACTTTATATATTCTTCGTCACTCATGACAATATCCATACTCTTAATTATTCCTTGAACATGCACTAACCTGATTAATTCACTATCTATAAGGACTCCATCCATGTCAAATAATACTGCTTTTATCACGATTAATTCCCCCAATGTAAGGATTATTTTACTTTTTTCATCCATTAACATTATACCACCATCATGGCTGATCTGATGCTTATTGATAATAGTTAATAGATAATAGGGTAGTATTATGAGACTTTACTATTAATAAAATATAGTTTACCTAATAGATAAGTTAAAAAACAAAAGAGGTAGCTACAGAAGTATTAGTTAATAATCCTTTCAGAAAAGTTATACTATCGTTATTATCCCTTTTACTCATAATTTTTGTAACATTCACTACAGTTTATTATAATAAGTTAACAGAAACCAGATTAGTAGTGAGTTCTAAATCCAATACTGGTGCTACAAATATTAATGAAACACCTAGGATAAATGCAGAGGCTGTAAAATTATTAGTAGCAACGCTTAAGGATGAACATATAAATCTGTATTCAATTGGATATAACATAGAAGATGCATCTGGTCTTAGACAATTTCACTTAGATATAAATGGGAAAATCAGGATTTTTAATTGGTTTAATGCTTGGAACCCACTGTATTATCCTAAATTACTCTACAAGGATATAAATAAAGATGGTGAAAAAGAGCTAGTAATATTCAGTAAATTTAATGATGCAAAGGATGAATTAAAACAAGAACTACACATTATTAATGTAAATGATCTTACAGAAGTTCAAAGTAAACTATCTATGGACAACATATTAGCTAATGAAGAAAATAAGGGCCTTGAGAACAGATTTTTAGCTGTAATTAATAAAACTAAAACCAAACTTCTAAGTTCTGTAAAAGAATTTAATGCAGATAATGGGAGATTTCAACCTTTAAAGGTAAAGGCTCTAGCAGATTACGCTAGAGCCTTATTAAGGTTTTTTACTTTTTATTTATTAAGCTCCCATAAACATCTTTATGTCATCATCAGCATTAGATATTCCACCAATACCGAAGTTATCTATCAATACCTTGACAACATTTGGAGATAGGAAGGCTGGTAAAGTTGGTCCCAAATGAATATTCTTTACACCTAAATGTAATAATGCAAGTAATACTATAACAGCCTTTTGCTCATACCATGCAATGTTATAAGAAATAGGAAGTTCATTTACGTCATCCAATCCAAATACTTCTTTTAGCTTAAGTGCTATTACTACTAGAGAATAGGAATCATTACACTGTCCAGCATCTAATACTCTTGGAATTCCTCCAATATCACCTAAATCTAATTTATTATATTTATATTTTGCACAACCTGCTGTAAGTATAACTGCATCCTTTGGTAGCTTTTCAGCAAATTCTGTGTAGTAATCTCTACTCTTCATTCTTCCGTCGCAGCCTGCCATTACAAAGAATCTCTTTATTGCTCCACTTTTCACAGCGTCTACAATCTTATCTGCAAGTGCTATCACTTGATTATGAGCAAATCCACCAATAATTTCACCCTTTTCAATTTCCTTAGGTGCAGCACATTTTTTAGCTTGTTTAATTATTT
>JACMJL010000194.1 GCA_014380625.1 Clostridiaceae bacterium | reverse complement strand
TTACCTCCCCGTATAATTAATGTACAGATTCAGATGTAATCCAGCTTACTACCTGTTGTTTCTGTGTTTTTGGATCTTTTCCTTCACAGAAAAATTTATAGTTACTAAAAGTTCTTTTTAACTTATTTAAAAATAATTCTTCTCCATTTTCTCGTAAAAACCTTTCTTCATTGTTTTCAATAGTTCCTTCACTTTCAGCTAACAAATCTGTCTTTGTTATAACAAAAGCTATGGGCTTGTTCACCGTTTCTCCTGGTTTTAAGCCTTGATTTTTTTGCAAATATAAAATTAAGGTATCCAATATGTCACTTAACATATAATTAGGTGGCTGGGTAGATACTATTAATAACCTTGCAGTTACAAAGGGGTCTATTATAAATATAAAACCATTATTATAAGAATAATACTGGTACTTCTTTAAACTATGGCTGTCTGAAAAATCGCTTCCTAAGGTATCAAACAACATAAACTTAGTTACTCTACCCTGAAATCTCTCTATAAAGGTTGTTAAATTACCTACCCTTTTAGCATCGGATTTCATATGATTATTTATAAAGGTGGTTTTTCCAGCATTGGCTCCCCCCATTATTGGGATTGTAACTATGGGTACTTTCGTATATTTAACCTCGTTTCCACATTCAGTACATAAGGTTTTAAACTTTCTCCGTCCCCAGGTAGTAACAGGTAACTTATGACCACAACTGCATCTTATACTAAAAAAACCTTTTACAGTAGGCGCAAGGGCATGGTATCCAACTTTACAATAAGGACACACATATATAGGGGACTGATACCGAGTAAAACAGACTTCACAAATCCCATAATTTGTTTCTCCCAGAGAATAAATTCTTTCTGCAACTTTAACCATAAAAAGAATTGAATGTACCACTGTCAAGTGAATCCCTTTAATAATATTTCTTACAATAACCAATATTGACGTAAGAAAATAAAGAACACCCATGCCTATGTAGGTGAAAAACTTTTTTATGAATACTTTCGTTATAAAAACCCCCATAACCATTAAATTTTATCTATCTTTTATAAATACTTTGTAATTTATTTATGAATTTTCTTTTCAATTTTCCTTCACATAAACTTTCATACATATCTTCCCACTGAAGTCGAATACTTTTCAATTTCTGTGGTATTGAAGTGTTGGATATTATGCCATGCATATACATATTATAATTACTTAGTTTTGAGCTATCTAATGCAATTAAATCATCAATTATATAGATTTTAAGCTTCTCCATTTCACTTTCGCTTAGCAATTCTTGATTCTTAAGAAGAAAATAAATAGCTTCTAAATATATCTCATAAGGTTTTTTACAACTTATTTTTAAGTCTTCCTTATAATCATCGGAGTTATTAAAAATATCGGAAATAATATTTATATAAGTCTTAAAATATGTTTCACTAAAACATTTGTGTAAAAGTATTCTTTTTAATCTACTATGACTGGCTGTCTCTTTTAAGTATGGACATAAAAGGCTAAACATCAACTTTAGTATTTCTTCATATCGTTCTTCTTCAATACCCTCAAAACTAAAGGCTCTAGTATCAATTAAGAATTTACTAACACTTATTTTATTGTCCTCAAGCTGAGTTGCATAAAACATTATCTCCCCAATATTCAACTTTAAATTAATAAAATACCATTCCACTAAATCATTTATATCCTGAATTAAATTCTGTGTAGTATTATCCCCAATTCTTATGGGAATAATTATCTGAAAGGATATAATAATTTTTTCACAAAGGGAAACCTCTAAAATCTTATTAGGTCTCTCATCTTTAACATACCTAACAAACCAAATATAGTCTTCTAAGGTAAAATTCATATAATTAAAAGATTTTAAAAATTCTTCCATAGCCACAGAAAAACACTGATCTTTAAATTTTTGATTATTATTAAATACTTTCTTACAGTAATTTTTAAAAAAACTTTTTTTATCCTCAGCATTTTTTATCTCATAGCTGAAAGAATTCATTAAAATTTTACTACCTAAATTGTTTTCCATTATTATTTTTCTTATTTCTGTTGTTTCCTGAAAATCTAACTCTGATAAATAATCATTAAAAATAGTGATTACTATTTGTTCTTTATCTTTTGATAATGCAACTTTATAACTTAGCAATATTAAATTTATGAAATAATCCCTTTCACAAAGTACATAGTCAAGGGTTGCTTTTAATTCCTTTTTAGAAGAAACCAAAATATTTAAAGCCTTTTCTGCAAATTGTGAAAAACATCCATTGTTACCGAAGTCTTTCCACTCTATTACTTTATGCTCTTTAGTTCCAACTTTTATAAAATCACCAAGAATGATACACAAATAAAACTTTGCTTGCCTAAGCTTAGCTTTATCTAAATAAGTTATTATAACCTTAAGTCTTTTAATATCCATGGATGGTGTAATGAAATTTCTTAAACTTTCAAAATTGTAATCCCTTACATTGTTATATAAATTAATTATATCCTCTAGTCTAATTTCCTCCGTCTCCACAAGCATAGAATTTAAGGAGTGAAAAAAAAACTCGTAGGCCTTCTCCTTGTATTCTTTTTTTTCAGTTATTTTTGCAATTTTAAAGAAAAATTTAAAAATAACCTCTGCTAAATTCAGATTAAGCTTTAAGGATATTTTTTTTAAAGTATCTTCATTAAGTTTATTCATAATCTGCTCAAGAGCGGTTACAAAAGCGTATTCATTAGCAAATGCTATGGCTTTTAAAGTCTCTTCCTCACTTAATCTATCAATGCCATTGTTAACTAAACTTAAAAGATTAACACAATTATCTATATTAGCATTAACTTCCTTATATTCAAAAAGCTCTAAAAACCCAATTAAGGCTTTTCTATAATCCTTAATTATTGTATAGCCTAAAGATACTTGCTTAGCAAACTTACTTTTGATGTTAAATTCATAAGTATAAGCTTCTTCAAAATTAAATAAGTTATAAGCATAGAAGGTATTACTTTCTCTAAAGTTAACTCTTGTACCATCCTTAATAGTTCCACATATAAACTCGGGCCTATTACCAGTGTCAAATCTATAGGTGTTGAAGGTTAAAGATATGGCAATAGATATTGGTAAAGTCATAGTTGCTGCTGCAATCCACAAAGGTATATTAGCCTTCTTGTCACAAAAAAATATTTTTTTATCATTTACCTTAGCATCTATAATTCCATCTAATAACTCATTAAGACTCTTGGTTCTCTTTTTAGCCGACCCTCCTTTTATAAACTCTTCTATGGTTTTTAAGGTTATAACTTCCCCTTTTGGTAACTTTTCAAGTGTAGTAAGAGGTGTTATTACCGCTGCCTTTTCTTCTGCTGTTGTTAGTCCATCTCTAAAAACAGTTGAGCCATATAGCTCTATAGGATAAAAGTTCAATTCCCTTTCCCCTATTATAAGTACATGGCAAAAGTAATTACCAAACCTACCTGAATAGTCTCTTCCTTTATACTTAGTTCTGCAAATGCAATACCTTCCACTTTTTAGTCTAAAAAAGGAAAAGGATACCGGAAAAAGCTCATTAATTTCAGTTTCTGTTGGATGTCCTGTAAGATTTTCAGGAGGAATGTATGAGCAATGGCTTTCTATTTCCTCTCTCTCTTCCTCTTTTATACCTTCAGACATAGAATAAGTTTGAAAGCCCATTCCTGAAGAAAGCCCTTTCTTACAGGAGGTGTAAAATAGTTGATATATCTTCATTATTTACACTCACTTTCTTTTTTGTACCTTTATCAATTTATGCTTCCATAAAAGCCACAAAAAGGGATCCTCTACCCTATGGGGTCTCAATTTGTTTATTTTATTACTTTCGGGATTACACCCAAGCGAAGTAAGTCCAAAATAGGCATATTCTTTAAAATTAGCACTAAGTTGATTTGTAAAATTTACTCCTCCCCACTGTTTCACCAATGATTCCATTGTATTGTTAACATCTTCAAAATCTGCTAAGACAAATTCTCCTGCCTCCACATGTTTACTTGGATAGTTTATGCAGCAGGACTTTCCTAGTAATTCTTCCACAGCATCAATTTTTGAAAAAGCTACAGCCACAGGGATTTTTATTTCTTTATTCATGCTTATTCCGTTAGCCTTTCTTATAAGATTGGCGGTTCTAGAAAATATATCTTCAATTTCAGCATTTTGTTGAGGCAGTACTATATCTTTAGAAATACTTTCTCTAACTATGGGTAATTGAAGGGGATCTAAGAGAAATATTATTCCTGAGGAATTATATATATACTTATTTACAGTTTTCATGGTATCTTCTGAGTTTAAATCTTCTCCTGCAGTGTCAAAAAATGCAATAGTTACTACATTTTTAATATTATTGCCTTTAAGTAGCTTAGATATTCTACTATCCTCTTTAAAGGAAAGGGTATAGATAAGTGGTTTACTTACATTATCATCAGCCTTTGCAGAACGAGTAACTTTTATAACCTGATTATTTCTGAAAACCGGGTAATAAAAATCATTTCTATATCTTTTTATGGTTGCATCGTCTATAGCCTGCAAACTGCAGTTAAAGGCTAAACCTATTTCATTCATTATTTTATCTATGAGTACGGCGATATAGTGACTTTTTCCCGCTTCCTTAGCACCAATTACCGCAAAAATTAAATCTTCATATTCACCGATAGTATAGGGTAGTTCCGCACGACATGTAGGACAAACTTTTGTAGTAACTATTTCTCCACATACATCACATTTGATTGATTTTGTTATTTTATTTATTTCGCTTTCATGGGGTATAAGTCTTTGTGCTTTTGCATTTACACATATATCTCCGTCTTTATTTGCCTTATCATTTTTGCAGATAAATCCAATTTCGCTTAAGTTATGTTTGGTAAAACAAAAGGGACATATATAATGATCTTTCTTACCTAAGTTCATGTCCTCACTCCTTATACATACATTTGTTCTTTTTTAGGTGGTATTATCCTAAATAAAGTGCTGCTTTTTTCGTCCTCGATAAATAATTTAATATATGTATTTTTGATAATGCTTTCTTGTGGAACTTCTATCTCAACACTCTTAGCTTTACCAATTACAGTATAATCCAACCTATATATTTCATTACCATCTGATTTAAATATTGGAACACTTCCCTTTTTAGCAACTAGTACTGTTGGTGGAAGCGTCAATTCCTCCTCATTAGTTTTTAATAGAATTTTTACCGACTTTACCTGTCTAAGTAAGTTCTTCTTCACCTTTAATTCATAGTATATTTGGCCTACAGCTTTATTTACTACTAGTCTCTTTTTCCCTTCAAGATATTTCATATCACCATTCTCAAAAATTATGGGAAAAACCCAAAAGTAATAACTCTCATCTTTTAACTTATTAATGATAAATTCACCTGTTTTTTCTTGAAATCCTTTTTCAACGGTAAATTTATAACAATCTTTTTCCTCTGGTTTTAATGGAAATTTATCATTCCTATAGCAAACTAGAGCCTTGTTTACTCCAACTGGCCAATCCCATTCTATACAAAGTTGATTATATTTAACTTCTTCTCTAATCACAGTTATATTTTCAGCCTTAAGATTTTCTTCAACCTTATTTGCATCTAAAGTTTCAGTAATTTCACTTTGTTCCAGTACACATGTATTCTTAATAACTTTTTCATTAGATTGAAGAATTTCCTCTTGAAAATCATAATTATCTATATAACTTGAATCTCCTGTTATTTCTACAAGTTGTTCTCTAATTTCCATTTCTGTAAACATTGGAAAACCTTCTCTAAAGCTTTTCATCTCTTCCTCAGAAATAAAATTTTTAATTGATAGTACTATATTTATTTCTTCTCTAATATCATTAAGTGCTAGTTCTCTCTCATCTAAGTCCAACATTATCACCCCAAAAGCTTTTAAATTACTACCCGATTTTTATAACGTTATTTTTATCTGAAGACTTTTTTAAACCAAGGTATAGATTTTTCTTCTTGTTCTTTTCTAAACCTCTCCTGTTTCTCTTGCTGATCTTCTCTCCATTTCGTTAATTTTTTATCCAATTCAATGAAATGTCTTTCTTGTTCATGATCTAGAGCTTTTTTAAGTTCCTGATTCTGCTTAACTAAGGTCTCTAGACTATTTGTTATCTCTTCAAGCTTTGAATTTACTTTGTTTTCAATACTCTCATCTATTGTATTTTTTATCAAACTCATAAATGTTTGCAATTTTTCTTCCTGAATTATTAAACCCTCCCCTTCCTCATGATGTTCTGTATCCGCTGCTATTTCCGACTGGTGTTCCAGCACCCTTTTGATAGCTTTATAATTTAAGCCTTGATCCTTTAATTCAAATATAAGCTTTATGGTTTCAAGGTCCGTTTGACTATATATTCTTTCTCCTGCGTTATTTCGTTTGATTTCTAAGCCTATCGTTTTTTCTATATATCTTAAGTTAAAATTTTCTATGCTTAGTAATTCGCATACTTGCCCAATAGAATATGGTACCTCTTTAATTAAAATCATCTCCTAATTTTATTAGCCTAACAAACTTTCTTAGCATACATTTAAAGTCTTATATATCAATAGTTACAAGCCTAATAAACCTTGTCATCCAATATAGAAATCATATTATTTTATTAGCTTATATCCCTTTTAATCAATAAAAGTATTTCTTTAAATTTTTATACCTTAAATAGACCTTATCCAAATTATAACTTTATTTGTAAATAACGTCAAATAATTATCAAAAATTAAAATAAAATTCCCCCGGTTTCTTTACTCCGAGGGAATTTGGAATTTATCTCAATTTTCATTTTAAGGATAAAGTTAATATATTTTCTTCAAACAGCTGAATCTCGGGATTTTTTTCAGCAACTATCTTGTAAGTTTTGGTTTTATCGAGTTTTGGGAATTCTAATTGATATTCACCTTTAGAGGCATCATTATCACCTTTTCTAGCGGCTCGTAAATTATTTATTGAAGACTTTTCAGCTTTAACTTTTAATGATATATCCAATACAATCCACATTTGATATTTTATCGATAATTTAGAAATTACATTCATTAGATAGAATTGAAACTATGTTGGTTCCATCATAAGGAATTTTATTTGACATCTACAATATATTCTTGATTATTTTAAAGTTTACCCCTTTTCCCTTTGAAAGAAAAGTAGTTAGATGTATCCACCGCTAATAATTCATTTAGTTACACTTATAGCTGAAGATCCTCTACTCCTAATCTCCGCCAAAATAAAAATAACCAAAGGTATTATAACCTCAAAAAACATCGAATAATATGGCCATATGTTGAAAGCCCAGGCTGACATTTCCATGGTACTTTTGTAAATAAAAAAAGAGAAGTTAAACATCCAAAGTGTAACGGGAGTTGTCATAAATCTATAATCATCAAAACCAAAAACCTTTGAAATGCCATTGCAAACTGCCAAAAGGCAGATTATTGTCTTAATAAATGTACTTATTAAAAGTATCAATACTGTTCCCATCTCAAGCCTTTGAAGTAATTCTCCCATGTGAATAAGGCTTATTGCTGTATTTGAAGGAAAGTAGAATCGAGATATTGTTCCACTACCTAAAACTAAAAGATTTCTTATTGTTGCTATAAATATAATAAATCCACCTAGACCTAAACCCATCATAAATGTTTTGTTGTAATTCTTAGCTTTAGATATATTAGAAAATACCATAGTAAAAACCACGGTTTCACCAAAAGGAAAAGAAAAACTTGAAAAAGCCCCTTTTAAAAGTGTATTTAATCCATTATTTAAAATTGGTTTTAATCTATTTATGTCCATTAGAGAAATTGACAGCATTGAGGTAAATATAAATATAAGTATAACAAGCCAAATAAAAAACTCAGACCATCTTCCTAACACTTCAATACCCTCTCTTAAACCCCATACAAGTAATATGATAAAAAAAACCATAGGTAGAATCACTGGGGTATCAGGTAACACTATAGCATTAGTAAATTCTGATAGGTTTCTAAGAACTAAGGTTCCAAGATGAAAGGCAAACCATATCATTATTATACTTATTATTTTCCCTATAAACTTTCCCATAACAATTTGGAGTATATCAAATAAATCTTTTCCTGGATATAAGGACAAAATTCTAGAAAACATAAGTAATAATATAGTTGACCATGAAAGTGCAATAATTACCGCAATCCAGGCGTCTTGTTTTGCCTGACCTCCAGATCCAATTAAAAAAGTACTTCCAATTATGAAAAGTATTATTAATATAACTCCTTGTCTTTCAGAAATAACTTCATTTTTCATTTAATCCTCCCACATTATTTACTCTAAAGATAAACAGTAATAAAAAAATTAATCATTCTTACCAAATATTGAAATTACAATTGTTTTTATTGGATTTGAAGGGCTTGGTAACTGTACGCCTAAAGACAGAAGGACACTAATTATCATTGAAAATATTATTAGTGAAAAATAAAATATTATTTTACCGCTATTTTTTTCTTTTAATAGTATGGGAGTTTCAAAAAACATTACTATGATATATGAAATAATTACAAGTAAAAACATTTGTGAATTCTCCTTTGATCATTTCCCAATTTCAATAGGCTTCCTTGTTTTACCACTACCTTTTATTTGCAGATGTACGTTAACTTCAGTCTTTAGACTTACAAAAATATTTTCTCCATTTTTTTTGAAGTTCTCACTGACCTTTGGTTTTTCTTTCTCAAAAAGCTCTCCAAACCCAAAAACATCGCAATCATAATCCTTCTGCAATTTACTAATTAAATACTGTACTTCGGCCTCAATTCTTTTTTCTGCTTCACTCTGAAGTATTTTTAAGTTTTCCTCTTTCATAAAATCTTTTGTCCCTCCAACTTCCGCTATAATTACAATTGGGTATATATCTATTATCAAGGATACCTTTCCATTATTATAAAGGGGAGTTAATTTAGTTTTATTTTTAAATATTTCTAAGGTTATGCTTGTGTCAGAACCCGAAACATTTTTTAAAGTAATTACTCCTTCTTTTATTTTATTTTTAATCATAAGCATGTATAGGGTCTCGTCCCCGTCTAGATACCCTACAAGCTTATCTACTTTAAAAATAGCAGAGCCTATAGGTTCTATAATGCCTTTACTAGATTCGTTTTTAACTGCAGCTACTGCTTCAGACTTACCTTCTGAAGCTATTCCATCGATAAATGACCATAACCTTGAATCAGGAAATTTAGAAAGTAATTTCCATCTTTTCATGGTATCGTCAAGGTGCAAGGAAACTATTTCATCAGGCTTACTCTTATTTTTTAAGATTTCTGCAGCACTATTACCCTTTGCTATTATCATCCACATATCTGCTCTAAGGTCGGAGTCCCTATTAGTCCAATCCATTACAGGAATTACACCATCCCTTGCTACTGACTCACTTATTATTACCACCTTTGCCTCATACCAAAGGAGTGGTATACCAGTTTTTCCTACCACATCTCTCTCCGCACTAAGTAT
>JACMJL010000193.1 GCA_014380625.1 Clostridiaceae bacterium | reverse complement strand
TTTTTTCAATAATCATAATTAGCTCCTTTCTATTAATAAACTAACTATGAATAATTATGGGAAGTAATTATAAAAAATATACTTAATCTAAGCTATTTTTATAAATTACTTCCCATAATCTTTAGCTTCCCATAATGACTCTTATGGGACTAGTCACATAAAAGTCACCTTTATGTGGTGAATGATACTAATATGGCTTGCGTACTAGTGGAATGTTCCTTTGTAGATTCTAAATCGGATATGGATAGATATAATTCAAGCGATTTTGCAACCGCAATAATTAAAGCAATAACTGGTCAAGTAGCTATTCAACGACCACCTAACTCAGTAATAGTTTCAATTCAGAAGCTATGTAACAGCTTAGGTGTAAAAGATAATAAGGGCAATGCATTAGTTGTAGACGGGATAATCGGACCATGCACCAGAAGTGCAATCTTAAAGTTGCCAGTAATTCAAAGAGGCTCAAAAGGTAATTTTGTGAAATGGGTTCAAGAAAGATTAATAGATCTAGGCTTTAGTTGTGGATCATATGGTGCAGATGGGGACTTTGGATATTGTACTTTAGTAGCAGTTCAAAACTTCCAAGCTAAAAATGGTTTGGCTTCTGATGGAAGGGTAAGACAGTCAACTTTAATAGCTTTATTAAAATAGATTTGAGGGGGAAATGAAAGTGGACAAAAATTATATTATTTCTTATGTGTTGTATTTGATCATTACTGGGGTAATAAGTTATGGCACAGTGTTATTAAAAAAGATGAGGGATGATAAAAATTCATTTTATAATGAGCAACTTATATTTGTGGAACAACAAAAGGAAGCTTTAAAAACTAAGATGGGACAAGATGAATATAACCATGCCAAACAAGTAGCTCAGGATATAATTTACAAAATTGAGCAACTAGGTAAGGAGCTGGCTTGGGATGCAGTAACTAAACACGCAAAAGCTGCAGAGGAAATTGCTTCAAAGTGTACAGGTCTTTCTGATGAAGATATTTATAGCATTATAAAAACTACAGTAGGAATGTTTAATACTAAAAAAGCTTAAGGGAGTAAATGAATCCCTTCCTAATATATAACTTGATTTCTATCACCTTTAGAGTGATGAATGGTAGTACCAAATTGATAGAAAGGAGCAAGGCTAATGAAGGTTAGAATTATAGAACCTGTAGTAAAGTATGAAATCAGAAAAAAGAAGGTTTGTGCCTACGCAAGGGTATCCACAGATAGTGACAGCCAAGGTGAATCCCTAGAAAATCAAATACAATATTATGAAAATATCATTTCAAACAATACAGACTATGAGTATCTAGGAGTATTTGCAGATAGAGGAATTACAGGCACTACAGATAATAGACCTGAGTTTCAACGGATGCTTAAGCTTTGCAGAGAAGGAAAAATAGATTTAATTATAACAAAATCCATATCAAGGCTTGCTAGGAATACTGCTCTAGTTTTAGAAATTGTAAGAGAGCTAAAGGATATAGGGGTAGAAATAAGGTTCGAAAAAGAGAATATAGAAACCATGTCAGGGGACGGAGAGCTTATGCTTTCTGTCCTCTCTTCTTTTGCCCAAGAAGAAAGTAAAAATGTAAGTGACAATATAAAATGGAGGGTAAGGAAGAAGTTTGAACGAGGAGAACTGATTATTAATACCACTAGATTTCTAGGATATGACAAGGACGAATTTGGAGAGTTAGTTATAAATCCAGAGGAGGCTGAAATTGTTAAAAGAATTTTTAAAGAGTACCTTAGTGGTAAGGGTGGTTTTACAATTGCCAAGGAACTTAATACAGACAGTGTTCCTACAGTAGGTAATAAAAGATGGCATGATACAACAATCCTAGGAGTTCTAAAGAATGAAAAGTACAAGGGCGATGTTATACTTCAAAAATATTATGTACCTGACCATTTAAAGAAAAACTCAGTAAGAAATCATGAGGATGTAGAGAGCTATTATATTGAATATAACCATTCACCTATAGTCTCAAGGGAAATGTGGGAGCAGGTTCAAGAAGAAATAATAAGAAGAGCTAAAGCCAAAGGTAATGTTTCAGGAGACGCTGATAAATACACAAATAGATATCAGCTAACAGGAATGCTTTACTGTAGTAAATGCGGAGCTACCTTAAGAAGAAGAACTTGGAACAGTAAATTAAACTGCAAAAAGATAGTATGGCAGTGTAGTAACTATATTAAAAATGGGAAGAATGCTTGCTTTGGTACTAAAATTAATGATGAAATTATTAGCAAGCTTAATATAAAGGGAGAAACTATTGTGAGGGAGGAATTGATAGATGGCAAGAAACGTTACATTTATACCTGCAAGAGCAACCAATCAGAATCTTGCAGAGAACCTAGAGCCACAGAAAAAGAGAATGGCAGCTTACTGCCGAGTTTCAACAGACCAATTAGAACAGTTATCAAGCTATGAGGCTCAAGTTAAGTATTACACAGATTTTATAAATAATAGTCTAGAATATGAGATGGTAAAGGTTTATGCAGATGAGGGTATTTCAGGAACTAATACAAAAAAGCGTGAGCAGTTTAATAATATGATTGAAGAATGCAAGGCTGGAAAGATTGATGTAATTATAACTAAATCCATATCAAGATTCGCACGCAATACTTTGGATTGTTTGAATTTTGTAAGGATGCTTAAGGAACTTGGAGTAGAGGTAATATTTGAAAAAGAAAATATAAGAACTTTAGACTCAAAAGGCGAGGTCCTTCTTACAATTCTAAGTTCCTTGGCTCAAGACGAGTCCAGGTCCATAAGTGAAAACTCTACATGGGGAATAAGGAGAAAGTATGAACAGGGAAAAGTTTCAGTAAACTATACAAAATTCTTAGGATATGAAAAAGGCGAAGATGGTAACCTAGCTATTAATGAAAAGCAAGCCAAAGTTGTAAGAAGAATTTATACAGATTACCTTGATGGTAAAGGTACAAATAGAATAGCCAAAGAGCTTGAAAATGAAGGCGTTCTAAACTGGAATGGTAAAGCAAAATGGTATGAAAGTACAATAAGGACAATGTTAATTAATGAGAAGTATAAAGGCGATGCTTTGCTTCAAAAAACATATACAGTAGATTTTCTAACAAAGAAGAGAGTAAAAAATAAAGGTGAAATTCCAAAATATTATGTGGAGGAAAGCCATCCTGCAATAATAGATAAAGAAATTTGGGAGGCAGTACAGCTTGAAATTGCGAGAAGAAGAGCCTTTGCTGAAAAATATGGAATAGTTAAATTAGATTATGCCACAGTAGATAATCCTTTTGCAGGAAGAGTTATTTGCGGATGCTGCGGCAGTACCTTTGGTAGAAAGGTATGGAATTCCACAGATGAAAGATTAAGAAGGGTGGTGTGGAGATGTAATAAGAAGTATGAAGTAAAGGGGAAGAAAAGCTGTGAAAATGGGCATATAGATGATAAGGTGCTTTATAAAGTTTTTGTTGAGGCTTTTAATGCCATGGTTGAAAATAAAGAATATTTTATGGAGAAGTGGAGTTTGAGGAAAGATGATGGGAATGTTTTAGTTAGATATAAGGCTGTGGAATTTATAAAGATACTTGGAAATGCTGAAGCAATTGAAGAATTTGATATAGATATTTACTTCAAAATAATCGAGAAGATGATTGTTTTTGAAGTAAATAGGATTATTGTGGGGTTTCTTGATGGTACCAAGGTTGAAGTTGTCATTCACTGATCAGGGTGATATTGATTGGCTTTGAGGAAATTATATTCTTGTATTTTTAACAATTTGAAAAAAGAATGTGGCTTAGAACATTGCTTTGTCCATGGTGGTAAAGCAGTTGAATCAGTGCTTTATTTGATATTTATTGCATCAAATTTAATATAGTTGCTTCTATTGAGACTGCTGAGAAAACATTTTACAACAAAGCGACAAATAGTAAGACTTTTATTAAAAGGGCTATATTTACTAAAGTTTAAATGTCAATTTGTTTTCATTAATGCTTGAAGGTTAAACAATTTAATAAAGAAGAAATAATTTTGGGGTACGGTGAAGTCTATCTATTTCTAGAAGTTAGTCTAGTATTGCCGAAAATACTAATAAAAATAATGATAAATTCTAATGAATTTATGTATAATTGTTGTGAAGGCTAGATTGCTGGTCTATTTCTAAACAGTAATTAAATTTTTCCATTGCTTTATGCAGTATATATATTTACATCCATTATAAATAGCCAAATCAAATAAAAAAACGAAGGTAACATTAAGTAATACCTTCGATTTATTTATTATCTTGGTTCTAATACTGCTAAAGCCTCTAAGGCTGGAGATTTTCCAACTAGACCAACTGCATATATAGTATAGTAATTATCTGGACCGAGTTTAATATTAGGAACAGTTAATACTACATTGTCAGTACCATTAGGGGTGACTTTAAAGGTATATGTTCCTGCAGGAACGTTAACGTAATTTGTAATATCTTTATAAGCAACATTATTAAATACTGTCGTACCATCAGTTAATTTTATATCAACAGCTGGTGCGTTTGGAGAAAGATGAATAAATCTTACGCAAGCTTTGCCAGATTCCTGAGCAGTGTTTGGTTCTTGAATTGGGTATAAACTAATATTGGGAAGGACTCCTATTGCGGCTACATTAAATACTGTATTTTCAGGTATATATATATTTGTATTTATAACAGGGTTTGTCATTTGTCCTGAAGGGTAAACTTTAATATTGTAGTTGCCAAAAGGAACCGGTAGATATTGTGATAATTCCTTATAAGCAAGATCTTTTACAATAAGATTTTCGTTGGCATAAACATCTACAGCTGGTGAATTAGGAGAGGCATGGAATACTCTAATATAAGAATTCATTTGCGTAGCTCTGTAGGAATTATTTGTAATGGTGGCATATGGACAATAAAACATTGATTTTCTCCTTAATATTTTTCACTAATATTATAATATGAAATAAATATTATAATGTTAGTAGTATTCTTGAAAACTAAATATTATATTAGTTAAGTAAAAGGCCAGTTAGAGTGATGTAGAATCACTTTGACGGGCTCTCTTATATACTATAGCTATCCTGTATTAACTAATATATTAAATAAACCCTCTTATTTTCAAACAAAGTATTGCTAGAATATTTATGGAAATTGAGTAAATACTATAAATATAATAACTATATAGGGGTGAAAGAGATGAAAAAATTATTGTACATAATAGTAAACTCAAAACCAGAAGAAATATCAGCAAGTAGAACAGTAGGAAGAGCTTTTGTTAATAAATTTTTAGAGTTACACAATGATTTTGAATTAGAGGAATTAAATCTATACGATTGCCATATACCTCGTTTAGAATATCAGTATTTTGAGAAACGAAATGCAATGATAAAGCAAGAAGATTTTAATAAATTAGATAAAAAGCAGCAGGATGAGGTACATAAAATAGTTAAGCTAACAGATCAATTTAAAGAAGCAGATATGTATGTTATTGCAGCTCCTATGTGGAGTTTATCATTTCCAGCACCATTAAAGGAATATATAGATTGTGTTGTTATGGATGGAAAGACAATAAGTATTGAAGAAAATAAAGTAGAGGGATTACTAAATGATAAGTTAAGGGGAATGGTATATATTCAATCTTCAGGAGGTCATATTCCTTGGATATTAAGAATGGTGATGAATAAGGGCTTAAATTATGTAAGGGATGTAATGGGGACAATTGGAATAAAAAGATTTGAAGAGTTATTAGTTGATGGAACTGGTTTTACAGAAGAAGAAAAAAATGAGGCTATAGAAAAAGCTATAGGTAAAATAGATAATGTAATTAATGAAGTTTGGAGATAGTAAAAAACTGTTAATATTTACGAGGTGCTAAAGAGCTTCCTAAGGAGTTCTTTTTAGAGCTTTGAGCAAATTAGTTTATTTAATTATAAGTAACCATTAATATAATTAGATTCCCTGGTGGAAGTAGTAAACGGCTTACTGAAGCTTATCTAACTAAATTGCATAGTTATAATTTTAAAGTATATGATTGGAATATGGTAGCTTTAGATGGAATAAATTCAAAACTTTCTCCAAGTAAACTGTATAGGGAAGCTACAAAAGGTAGCAAAGAACTATCAAGTATTATTTTGCTGTAAAAGTATAAATTTGAATCCTCGCATTCGTCGTTAATATTATAAACCAAGTGAATTGTATCTTCTATTTCAGATTTTTTTGGATGAACTATAGGTGAAAGTGTTAAATAGTTGAATGAAGTAGATAAGTTTAAAGAAGCATTACTAGTATATACTTCGTAAATTTAACAAATAATACAATATGATTAAATTAAGCTAGGGATATAAGAAAGTAGGTACTTATTATGAATATACAGTATGTACAAGGAGATTGTATTTTTACCAGAATAAATAAACTTACTAAGCAATATGAGTATTTAACAGAGAACATAGATACAGATGTAATAATAGTAGGAGGCGGAGTAACCGGTGCAATTCTAGGGTACTATTTTAATAAAAACAATATTAATGCTGTTATTTTAGAGAAGTCAAGAATAGCTCATGGTAGTACTAGCATAACCACATCACTTCTTCAATATGAACTTGATAGTAATGCCATGATGTTAAAGTCATATACATCAATAGACAAAATTATAAGGTCATATGAGCTAGGAATAAAGGCATTAGATGAAATTGAAGAGTTTATAGATAAATATGGAAATACCTGTGATTTTAAAAAAGTAGATAGCTTTTTATATACCGCGAAAGATATAGAGAAAAAGGAACTTGAAGAAGAGTATAAGGTTAGAAATGAAGCTGGATTACCGGTAGAATTTATTGAGAAAGGGAATAATCCATTTTCTTTTGATGTAAAGGCGGGTGTATTAAGTAAAGGCGGAGGAGCTAAATTTGATCCTTATAGATTTACTCACAATTTGCTTAAGGTAAGCTGTGAAAAAGGATTAAGAGTATATGAAAACACAGAAGTTGTAGGTGTTAATTATAGTGAAAATGGGGTTACCGTAGAAACTATATATGGTCATAAAGTTAAAGGTAAAATTGTTATTGTGGCTACTGGGTACAACACAGAGCTTTTTACTAAAAGGGCCTTCGGAACTAAATCTACTACCTTTAATATAGCAACTAGACCAATAAATAATATAGAAGATATCTACAATGGAGTAAATGTTAGAGACAATGAAGTTCCTTACAATTATATAAGAACAACTGGTGATAATAGAATAATAATTGGTGGAGAAGACATAAACTTTCTACCAGATATATTTAATGAAGAATTATGTAGTAAAAGTTATTATAAGTTAGAGCAAAGGCTAAAAAATTTATTTCCCAAATTAAGTATAGAGATTGAATATAAATATTGCGGCGCTTTTGCATCTACTCAAGATAATTTAGGTTTCTTAGGAAAGGATCCGAAGAATTCAAAATTATGGTATTGTTTAGGATATGGAGCAAATGGTATTTTATTTGCTATGCTCGGTGGAATAATGCTCAGTAAATTATATCTTGGAGAAGTGGATGAAGATCTAAAACTTTTTAAAGTAGATAGGTTTGACTCATAAATTAACAATTTTAAAAACTATGATAGTAAAATACTTTTGTAAGTAAAAATAAAGAGAGGAGCGAATAAAATCACTTTGTTTTATGCTGGTTTTATTAGTGGGAAATATGTTTATACCGAATAGAGTTATATTTGAGAAAGATTCATTAGAATATGATATGGCTAAGAATATTCTTACTAAGTATAAAGATAATACTAATACTGAAATTATAAATTTAACAACCAATAGAGTTAAACAACACATTCCAGGTGATGATTTATTTTCTCAATATAGAGAAGGTAAGAAGACTTTAGTTGTTGGAACTAAGAAGAGTTTAAAGTTTCAATCATGTAAACCATCAGCTCATTATCAACTGCCTTTAGTAAGCGGATGTATGGGAGAGTGTGAGTACTGTTATTTAAATACTATGCTGGGAGATAAGCCTTTTGTAAAAATCTATGCTAATGTAGATGATATTCTTAATCAAGCTCAGAAATATATAGATGAAAGGTTACCTGACATAACTATATTTGAAGGGGCTGCTACATCTGACCCTATACCTGTAGAGCCATATACCCATTCTTTAGAGAAAGCCATAAGATTCTTTGGTAACAGCGAAAACGCTAGATTTAGATTTGTAACAAAGTACAATGACATAGACTCATTGCTTAACTTAGAACACAATGGTCATACAGAGATAAGATTTAGTATTAATACTTCTTCTATTATAAATCAATATGAGCATTTTACAGCTTCTCGTGATAATAGAATAGAAGCAAGTATAAAGGTTGCTAAAGCCGGATATCCTATGGGCTTTTTAATTGCTCCTATATTTATTTATCCTAATTGGAAAGAAGAATATCATGATTTATTACTAGAATTGAGCAGCAAGATTCCAAATAATTTAAAATTTCCAGTAACTTTTGAAATTATATCTCACAGGTACACTACAATAGCTAAGACTAGAATACTTCAAGTATTTCCTAAAAGTAAACTACCCATGAATGATGAACATCGTAAGTATAAATATGGACAATTTGGATATGGAAAGTATGTATACCAAAAGGAAGGCTTAGATGAAATAAAACAATTCTTCACAAAGGAGATAGAAGAACTGTTTAAAAATAAAAAAGTATTATATATTATATAACTATTTAAGTGTTGTTGTTTTATTAAATTATAAAATGAAAATAATAATTATAAATTAACTACAAGCATTAAAAAAATCCTATGATTTTAATAAACATAGGATTTTAATAAATATAAAAATTTTACTATTAATCTTTATAACTAGATAATTGTTGGCATGCAGAATTAAGGGAATCTATTGCTAATTGAATTTTAGCTTTATTATCTGCTTTTTCTGCTGAACTAAGCGCTTGTTGTAATGATATAACTGTGCTTTGTACAGTTGTCATACTTTGATCAACATATTGTTTAGCATTTGGCATAAGTAAACACCTCCCATAAATTAAATTTCATTAATAGTATTGCCATAAGATTAAAATATATGTATTAATAAGACCAAAAGGGCCGGGGGAATATACATACCGTAATGAATATAGGAAGCCTACTGAGCAAATTGTTAGAGGACATATTGAAAAAGTTTGGCTGTTATCCCCAGTACCTTATGTAATATATCCTTCCTTTGCATAAGGTAAAGAATCCATGACAAAACAAATAAACATATAAACATATATTTATATATGAGCCAGGCAGGTTTAAGAGATACCATAATATACTAAAGCCATTAATATCAATACTGAGTAAATATTAGAATATATATTTGTCGGAATTATTAACGCAAATAATAACATTAAAAAAACGACATAAACTTTTGTACTAAAACGCTCATTAAAAAGTACCAAATGAACTTTAAAGACAGCAGTTTAGCTTATGTATTCTAAAAGTATTGAAATCAGTAGCGTTTACGGTAATTTAAAAATTGTATCAAATTTGGAGTTTTTTAACTATCAATAAAACTTCATTTTTATTAGAATATTAACCGAAATGGCGTTTTATAATTGAGAAAAAATTACTTTTCTAAATTAGTAAGATACATGAAGAATGTCTATCATATTGAAAATAGATTAACCAAATTATCAGATTTGCGAAATTGTATGAAACTACCTATTTTGTACTTAGGGGGGTTCAAAGGGGGTGTACC
>JACMJL010000192.1 GCA_014380625.1 Clostridiaceae bacterium | reverse complement strand
TATATTAGATTACAGTTTTAATATTTGGCTTACTTTCAGTTATTGGGTTTAATGATACCACTTCTGGTAATTTCCAATTTCTTAAGCCTCTGTTGAACCTTTGTGGATGCAGGTCCCTAGCTGATTTATAGACTTTTTTTCTATGTTCCATTATTTCTTCTGCCTTACCAGTATGTCTACTTACTGGTGTTACGAAATTTAATCCACTATGGTAGTGTTTAGTATTGTACCAATCCACAAAGGTATAAACCCATTCCCGCGCTTCTTCTAAGGTTTTAAATCCATCCTGTGGATAGTTTGATCTATACTTGCAAGTCTTAAATAGTGCTTCCGAAAACGGATTATCATTGCTTACTCTAGGCCTTGAATAGGAGGACATAACTCCAAGCATTTCAAGCTTTGCCTTCAAAGTATATGACCTCATAGGTGCTCCATTATCTGAGTGTAACACTAATGGCTTTCTATTAATTTTCTCTGCTAAAACAGCTCTTTCCATCAATTCTGCAGCTAGTTCGCCAAGTTCATCTCTCCAAACTTCCCAGCCTACTATCTTGCGGCTAAAGATATCCACAATCATATACAGTTTATAGTACATTCCTCTTGTAAGTGTATTTAAGTAGGTGATATCCCATGACCACACCTGATTTGGAGCGTCAGCGATATGGGTGGTTGGATGCTTTGATTTCACCGGAGTTTTACTTCTACCTCTATGCTGTAGCATACTTTCATTCTTTAAAATTCTATAAATAGTTGACTCAGAAGCTATATATATTCCCCGGTCCGCAAGGGCAGGAACTATTTGTGATGGTGGAAGATCTGCAAATTCAGGTAAAGTCACAATATTAAGCACACTACGATATTCTTCATCCGTTAACTTATTTGTTGGTGCTGGTCTTTCTACGTAAGGGCGTTGATCTTCATTAATACAACCACCATGGCACCATCTCTCATAAGTCCGCACACTTATACCTATTACATCACAAGCTTTCGCTAGTCTTGCACCACCCTTGTTAGCAGCCCTAATTAATTCTACTATTTCTATGCGATCAGAAAGGCTTGTTAATCTTCCTCTGTCTCCCCTAAGATCGCTGAAAGTTTTTTTCTAAGCACCAACAATGTAGCAGTCTCAGCTAGCGCTTTTTCTTTTCTGGTCAATTCTTTCTCCAGTGATTTTGTTTTCTTTTTTTCGTCCTGTAGTGCCTGCTTCAACTCCTTTGTATCAACAGTTTCAGCCCCATTAGCATCTACGCAACCTAATCTCCATCTTTTAATATCTTCTGTATATATACCTTTTTCACGGCAATACCTTGATATTTCAGCTTCTGACATTGTGTATGTTTCCAAAACCATTAGAAACTTTTCCCTTGAAGACAAGGTCTTCCTATTCAAGGTATTTCCTCTTAATGCTTTTCCTTTCCATGTAGACAATGTGGATATACTTATACCTGTCTCTGAAGATAAATCTGAAGGCGAACAATTTTCTGGTGGAAGCAGCCTAGCAGTTAATCTATCTTTTTCTTCTCTAGTATATCTATTATTCTTGGTATCCTTTATCATAAGTTAATCTCTCCTTCGTATTGAAAATATTATATCATATTCCCTACGACAACAAGCATAACATCAAGGGATTTTCAAAAGATTACATCCCAGAGATAAATTTGGAGGAGGAACAGGCGCTGGATTAACTATAGTAAAAAAATGTGTTGAACTACAACAAGGTAAAATATGGATTGATTCAAAATTGGGAGAGGGTACAACTTTTTATTTTACGATAGCACAAGAATAAATAGGATATTTAGAAGGAGAATGGCTATGGAAGATCAAATAAATAAATTAATTATTTTAGTAGAGGATAGCCCTGAGGATTATGCTGCGACATTAAGAGCATTCAAAAAAGTAGGAATGAGAAACAAAGTTATAAGATTTGAAATGGGTGATGACTGCTTGGATTATTTATTTTCAAGAGGTAAATATGAGGGCCAAAATATCAATTTACCAGGATTAATAATGCTTGACTTAAACTTGCCTGGAACAGATGGAAGAGAAGTATTAAGAATAATAAAATCTACACCTCAATTGAATAAGATACCTGTAGTTGTATTGACAACTTCAAATGACGAAAAGGACATCGAGAGTTGTTATGAGTTCGGAGCAAATAGTTATATTCAAAAGCCTGTGAACTTTGAGGGTTTTATAAATGCAATAACAAAATTAAAAGAGTATTGGTTTGAGATTACAATATTGCCCAAATAAAATTGTAAAAATGATTCACCAACTGAAAACGCAGAGATGCCTTTTTCTTTTTAATGACTATATGGGTTATGTAACTTAAAAAAGGAAGTCAGGATCTAAAATAAAGGGGTTTATATTTATCAAGGATAAGGTCATGTGTTTGTTACATTGGAAGACATCTGTTGATTTACACTGAATATTGGGTTCTCCCGCACTTTTGGTGAGAAAAAATTAATTCTTTTCTGGCGTTAATGATTACATGAAAATTTCACCAAAGCTAGACTTGATAAAGGACTCTTTGTCTTAGTAGGTCAAAATTAGCCCTGCCATACATCATCCGTTTTATGTTTTTCAATCTATTAACATGACCTTCTAAAAGTGCATTTGTATATTCATACTTTAAGGTATTGATTACTGCTTTAGCATCTTTCTTAAGGCTTTGAGAAAACTTTTTAATGTGTACAATCTCAGATTTTATATTAACATTTATCCAATTTAGCAAAGAATCAGAGTCTTTGTTCCGTATAATTTCCCTAAAGCTCTGAACTGATCGATAGATCTTGCTTAATAGAAATGATGACTTAATTATTTCATTTAGTAGCACCTGGTTCTTCGTATTTAAATCATCATAATTTCTCCGAAATAGCTTGAACATTTTTTTCTCGTTTTATTAGCCTTTGAGAAGGTATTGATTTATCATTAGACTCCGTTTTTAATTTTTTAAGATTTGATAAATACATTCTAATTAAGCTTTTACAACCTATATACCCATTTTCTCGACAATGAACAAGAATATCCTTTGAAATTGTTCCCTTTAAAAATAATTGGTCAATTTCATTTCTATAACTATCTAATATACTACCCCTATTTTTTGAAGAGCTATAGGTAGGCTCTGTTCTTCTTAGATATCGATATATAGTCTTTTTACTAATACCTAATATTTTAGAGATTTCCTTCTGTTTTACACCAGAAATATGAAGCCTCTTAGTTTCTTCAATAAGTACCATTACAAACTCTTTTGTAAAAAACGAGCTAAAATTCATAGATAAATCCTCCTGCTACAATAGGCTGTACTCATTATATCAAGAGGATAGACGAGATGTTACTGGTATATAGATGTAGTGCTTTCTTCAATATAAAATTTAAATGTATTCACCAAAATTGCGGGAGAACCCAATTTTGCTTGACAATCTACAACATCAAACTATGTTATAATGAAGAAAAGTGTAGTGTAGCATTCCTAATTAGCAGCATCTACAATAAAAAACAAGTAAAATTATTTTCAAATAAGGGTGATAATATAATGGGATACACTATTGTAGATTTGATTGATAAAATAATATATATTGAAATTAAAAGAAAAGAAAAATAGAAAAAGAAAAATTTGAGATTCAATCATTGAAGATAATGTCAAAGGTTTTAATAAAAGAAATAGATAAAACTATTAAATTCTATGAAGAATTAAAAGAACAAATAGGGGATATAGAATTTGAAGAGATTGAATTTTGGATTTATGATAAAATGTCTTTTTTAATAAATGAATTTAATAAAAAAATATGGATAATATAAATTGGTAATGTTCGAGAGTTTTTGAAATTTTCTCTAGACTTAGAGAAAAATACGTATTCAATACATATTGATTTGCAGGGTAGATTTGTGAAAAATACAAAAGATATTGAAACGAGAACCTATAAAATATTATCAGCTATTATAGCTCATAGAGTTAAGCACATTATAATGCTTGAAATGATTTTAAAATAATAGCCATTGTATAATATTTTGTGTAAGGTTATGGATAAAATATAGAGGTTGAAAGGCAGTGATCTATTTATGAGTATTTGTAAGGAAAATTATCACAGCAATAAAGAGTTGAATAAATTATTTTTTGAGAATTGCTTAGATATTATATTGATTTTTAAAACAAATGGCAAAATAATAGATTGTAACTCACGAGCTTTAAAGGAATATGGCTATTCTAAAAGCGAAATTCTAAATATTAAAGTCTTTGAATTAGGAAGAGATAACAGAGAATTATGGAATGAAGAGGTAATTAATTTTCAAACTGTACATTATAGAAAAGATGGAACTGCTTTTTCAGTTGAAATAAGATCAAATTGGGTAGGTATTGAAGATGAAAGGTTAGACTTTTGTATGATTAGAAGAATTCTGGATGAAAGCAAGACGGTAGTTCCTATTAATCAACTTGCTACACTTATTAAATTTTCTCGTGACGCAATTTTTATAAGTGAATTAGATGGTACCATTGTAAGTTGGAATATAGGTGCACAAGATATGTTCGGGTACACAATTGATGAAACTATAGGACGAAATATATCAGAGATTATACCCGAAATGGATTTTGAAGTTATTATTGAAAATTCTAAAAAATTATCTGTGGGAGAGACAACTGACAAATTTGAACGTGATTTTGTTTCTAAGAATGGGAATTTAATTATTGGATGTATACAAGCTTCACCTATAAAAACAGAAGGCAGCGATACGATACAAGTTTTTGTAATTATAAGAGACATAACAGAAGATAAAAAGAAAAGTAGGGAAATTGAGAAGCTGTCTTTAGCACTTGAGCAATCTTCAAGTGGAATTGTAACTACAGATCAACTAGGGAATATTCAGTATGTAAATAAGAAGTTTGAGAAGATTACTGAGTACTGCAGGGAAGAATTAATAGGGAAAAATATTTACATTTTAAATTCAACTTCGCAATTAAAAGGATTCTATGACAATATATTAAAAATGATGGAAGTAAAGGATGAATTCATTGGAGAATTTGCCACAGTGAATTCTAATGGAGAGTTGGCATGGATAAGAGTATCACTATCTTCTATAAAGGATATCAATAATAATATTCTAGGCTCATTAGCCGTCTTAGACGATGTAACTAAAACCAAGAATTTGATAGAGGATTTAAATGAAAAAAATAAAGAATTAGAAGTAGCTTTAAAACTTTTAAAGGATACTCAGGTAAAATTAATTCAAGAAGATAAAATGGCAACCATTGGACAGTTATCGGCTGGATTAGCTCATGAAATAAATAACCCTATAGGATTTGTACTTAGTAATTTAAACACACTCAAAAGGTATGTGTTTAAGTTTCAAGATACAATTCATAATTATAGATTGTTTAAAGATACTATTAATTTGAAGTATGGATTAACCTTAATGGCTGAATTAGATAATATAGAGAAAGTTGAAAGATCTAATAAAATTAGTGCAATTGAAGAAGATTTAAATGAAATATTCAAGGATACAGACGAAGGTATTAATAGAATAAGGAATATTATAAATGCTTTAAGAAATTTTGCACATGAGGACTATAATGGGAATATGGAGGACTATGACATAAATGAAGGAATAAAAAACACCTTAGTTATAGCAAATAATGAAACTAAATATACTTCACAGGTTACAACAAATTTATCAAATGTACCTGTTATTAAGGCAAATGGAAGTGAAATTAATCAGGTTTTGCTTAATATGATTATTAACTCATCCCATGCAATAAAAGAAAAGATAGGAAATGAAAATATTTCTACAGAAAATTTTGGGAAAATACAAATAACAAGTTATAGTGATGAAGGTTTTGTATACTGTTTAATAGAGGATAATGGTATTGGTATTAAAAAGGAATTAATCAACAAAGTAGTAGAGCCATTTTTTACTACAAAACCGGTGGGGAAGGGTACTGGATTAGGTCTAAGTATATCATACGATATTATACACAATAAGCATAAGGGCGAGCTGATTATTGAAAGTGTTGAAGGCCGGGGAACAAAAATAACTATTAAAATCCCTAAATAGTTGTAATTAATAGGGGAAGTTAACTTAAGAGAGAAGATAATGAAGCTAACGAGATTTTCTTAAAATATTGCACACGCTTTTTTATATTGATGGAGGGATTTAAATGAGTAATTTTAATAACAAATTAATTAAGCTATACGAAATTCTTAATGTAGGAGAATCCATAGAAGAGACATTGGAATATATTTTTGAATCATTTAATGAATTTATACCTTATGATAGGATTTCAATAGCATTATTGGACAATATGAGTAATATATATTCTTACGCATTAAAAACTGATTATGATGTAGCTCTAAAAACTGGATACTCATTAAATCTTCTAAAAACTTCTTTAGCGGATTTGACCCAAAATAGAAAACCAAGGATTATCGATAGCTATTAACACTATTTAATGGAGAACCCATTGTCAGAACCAACTAAATTAATTATTGAAGAGGGTATTAAGTCAAGTATAACCTATCCTATTTGTTCAAATGGAGTTTGTGTTGGGATAATCATTTTCTCTAGCAAACAAATTAATACTTATGATGATAAGTATTTAGAAATGATAAAAGCAATAACAAATAGTCTTGCTATTTCAATAGAAAAAAATTTATTAGTGGATGAATTAATTTTAACATCCATTACAGGCCTTGCAAAATTAGTAGAAGCAAAAGATTACGATACTGGGGCCCATATTGAAAGAATGCAGGAATACTCAAAAATAATTGCTATAAGCCTTTCAAAAAAAGAAAAATATGAAAATATAATTAATTCAAAATATATAAGAGATATATATAAGTTTAGTCCACTTCATGATATAGGTAAAGTTGGAATCGCAGATGGAATATTATTAAAACCTGGCAAATTAACGCCAGAAGAATTTCAAGTTATTAAAACTCATACTTTAATAGGGGAAGATGTTTTAAAAAAATCAAGTAATAATCTCTTAAGAAGTGGAAGGCATTTTTTTGATATGGCAATCGATATAGTTGTTGGGCACCATGAAAAGTTTGATGGAACAGGATATCCTTATGGAGTTAGTGAACATAATATTCCACTCGCAGCACGTATTGTAATGGTAGCTGATGTATTAGATGCTTTAACATCTAAACGAGTATACAAACAACCTATAGATATTGATATATCCATAAAAATGATGGATGATGAAAAAGGTAAAATGTTTGATCCAGATATAATTGAAGCTCTTTTTGAAAGTAAAAATGAAATTTTGATAATATATGAGAAAGCTAGGGAGAATATAGAATGGTCTAGATAAAAGTATTAAGAAAATTAATACATATAAATACACTGCTATATTTTTGTGATTGCTGAAGAATATAAAAAATATTTAAATTATTTGTAAATTGTAAAAAGAGGGATGGTTTTTATTATGAAGGATAAAAAAGAGCTGATTATAGAGACTGCTATTGAAGTTATAGCAAAGAAAGGTTTTGAAAACACTGAAATTATAGATATAGCAATTGCCAGTGGTATTGCAGTAGGTATCATATATAATTACTTTAAATCTAAAATCGAAATTATGGAGTATATTATTATTATGGAATTTGGCAATAGAGGGAAGGTTTTAAAAAAGGCAATAGAAAATAATGGTTCTTTTCCAGTTGTAATTGATGCTATTCTCGAATATCATATTGTAGAAATTAGAGAAAGTCCATCGTTAGTAAAGCTTATAATGCAGGAAACCTTCAAAATGATAGAATACAGTAATGTAATTATAAGAAATATTATTAATGAAAATGATAAAATAATGACAGAATTTATTGTACAAGCTCAACATAAGGGTGAAGTAAGTAGGGATTTTGAAGCAACATTTATTGCAGTGTCAATATTATACTCTTTTAGGACTTTTGCTTATGCCTATGTTATGAAAGAAATACCTAATCTAGATTTAGAAAAAATAAAAAAACAAATTCTACAGTTTTATGGTAATGGATTAGTATAAATAAAATTATGGAGAATTAATTTTATGAGTGAAGAAATAAAAATTGGAATTGGTGATTTAAATGTTACAAATGATCCTAATAAACTTGTAACTATTGCATTAGGCTCCTGCATTGGAATCACTCTCTATGATAGGGTAAGGAAAAATGGTGGGCTACTCCATATAATTCTTACTGACAGCACACGGCTTCAGAGTGTTACGAATCCCGATAAATTTGCTGATTTAGGAATACCTATTCTATTAAAAAAAGTTCAGGATATAGGATCGAGAGAAATTGACATAACCGCAAAGATTGTTGATGGGGAATCTATGTTTACCTTTATTTATAAAAGTTTCATTATGGACATGGTATCAAAAATTCAGTTGCAGTAAAAAATTTTCAGAGGAATTAGAAATTACTTTATTAAGTGAGGATATTGGAGTAGAAAATTTAGTTGTAGGAATACTAGTAAGGGTTTTAGGAAACACCCCGGGAAGTATGCTGTAAGTATTAGATATGGTCACAGCTTTAAGCATAATAGAATTCTTGACCGGTGAAATTAGTGCTGAAATCAGTGAAATAGCTGATTCAGTTTTATGTGAAATAGGGAATATTATTTCAGGTTCATATCTAAATGCTATTTCTATGCTAACCAATTTATTTATAGTACCCTCTGTACCCGCAGTAGCTACTGACATGCTAGGGTAAATTCTTTCAACAACATTTATTGAATCTGGGCAATATGATGACTATGTTTTAGATATTGAATCTGTTTTTAAACGAGGCGAAAATTCGGAGGAAATCGGGGGCCATTTTTACTTTATTCCAATGCCTGGTTCTCTAGAAATAATACTAAATAAATTAGGGTTAGAGTAAATAGAGGTAAATAAATACGACTAGAATTATAATAGCTGATGATGTAGCTTTCATGAGAATGATGATAAATGACATACTTATAAAAAATGATTTTGAAGTGGGTGGCGAAGCTAATAATGGGTTAAGGTGAGTTTATTTATTTGAATTGTTACTATTTTGATAAAGGAGTAAAATATGTTGAAAATATTACATGTAGATGAAAATTTATTTTATAGAAAAATATTAAAAACGATGGCAGATAAAAATGAATTTGAGTATTTTTATGTATCGAAACCCAAAAATGCATTTGAAATAATAAGTAGTAATAGTTGAATTAAGAAATGAAAACGCTTTTAAACTAATAAAGAAAGCGGATTCGTTATTATATAAAGCTAAAAACAATGGTAAAAACAGAATTGAATATTAAGAAAGTTTAAAAAGGAGGTAGCAAAGTAATTGATAATAATATACTATTGGAATCAGGGACAGGAAAAGTTGAAGTATTAAAATTTGTAGTATATAACAAGCATTATGCAATTAATATTTTAAAGATTAAGGAAGTTTTAGAGATAAAACCAGGCAGTGTAACTAAATTACCAGATTCAGTTCCATCTATATGGGGATTAATATTATATAGAAACTAAATTATATCACTTATTGATTAAAACTATGTATTAGAAAGGCAAAACAAAGCGGATACGGGGTTTACAGTTTTAATGTGTGAATTTAATAAAATTATAGTAGCTTTCACCATTGATGTTATTGTAGGAGTGAATCGTATTAAATGGGAACAAATTTTAAAACTAAGTGATATATTTATAAATTCATTAGTCATTGGAAATATTATTCTAAATAATAAAATAATGATATTGTTGGATTTTGAAAAAATAGTAACAGACATAAACCCTAGCACAGGTATTAATGAAGATATTATTGTAAACGTTGACTATAAAGATAGACCAATATTAAGGTTGTTTTAGAAGATGATTCTCCTTTAATAAGAAAACTATTAAGAGATACTCTTCTAAAAGCTGGTTTTAAAAATATTTGATGATGGAAAACAAGCTTTAACATATTTAGAAGGTGTCTTTGAAGAAAAAGGAGAGAATTTTATTGAGGATATTCAAATAGCTATTACTGATATTGAAATGCCACAAATGGAAGGAGTTACTCTTACTAGAAAAATAAAGTAACATAAAACATTAAAAAGATTACCTGTTATAATTTTTTTCTTCACTAGTTACTGTTGATTTAAAACATAAAGGGAAATCTGTAGGTGAAATGGACAATTAAGCAAGCCTGAAATAAGTGAATTAGTAGTTTTAATAGATAAATTGATTAATAAAATACAAGAAGGATAATGTATAGATATGGTTTGATAATATAGTTGGTAAAGGAACCAAAGTTACTTTGATATTTCCTATTAATAAAGAGGTATTTCAGTAATTGATTTGTGGCTTAACGGGAGAGTCGTATAAATATATTTATGTTGATAATATATGCAGAAAGGATAGATTTAATATGGATAAGCACCTGAACCCTACTGTTTTAATTGTAGATGATAGTGAATTAATACGGGAAATTCTAGTTGATATTATTGCTAGCTTTGGTTATGAATCAGTTATTGCTGAGGATGGTCATCGAGCGTTAGAATTACTAAAAACTGAAAAATTTGATTTAGTTCTTCTGGATGTAGTTATGCCTGGAATGAACGGCTTTGAAGTTTGTGAAATTATCAAACAGGACTTCAGATTAAGAGAAATTCCAGTTATTTTTATTACTTCTAATAATTCAAATGAGGATATTGTAAGATGCTTTGATGTAGGTGCAATTGATTATCTTTCAAAACCAATTAATTCCTTTGAATTAAAAGCGAGAATTAAAACCCATCTTGATTTAAAAAAAGCCCATGATAGAGTGAGGCACTATAATGAACAATTACTTCAAGTAACAGACAACCTTTATGCAGCAAATAAACTTATCAACAAAAGAAATCAGGAATTAGAAGATTCGCTGGTAAAATTAAAAAATACTCAACTACAATTGCTTCAAAAGGAAAAGGTTGTAGGTATTGGACAGTTAGCTGCGGGTGCTGCTCATGAGATAAATACCCCTTTAGGTTTTATCATGAGTAATTTCGAAACTATGAACAAATATATGATAAAATTAAAAGATCTATTTGCTCTTTATGGATATTTTAAGGAAATTAAGGCTGATCCACATTATAATAAACTTGTAGAAAACATTAGAAATTATGAAAATGAAAACCATGTGGATTTTATTTTAACAGATACCTTTGATCTTTTGAAGGATACTAAAAAGGGGTTAGTGAGAGTTCGTAACATTGTTTTTGCTTTAAGATCATTTTCAAATATTGATCAAGTCAGTGAGTTAGGTCCATATGATCTCAATAAAGGAATTGAAAACACGTTAATAATTGCACAGGTTGAAATAATGAATTATGCAATAATTGAGAAAGATTTTTCTGATATTACTTTACCTATTGCTTCGGGTAGTGAAATAAACCATGTTCTTTTAAATATTATTATGAATTCTGTTCATGCAATCAAATCAAAATCTATGGTAGAACAGGGTATAATTAGTATTAAAACCTATGAGACAGATGCTTATATTGTATGTGAAATCAAAGATAATGGTATTGGTATGGAGAAAGAAATTATAGATAGGATATTTGAACCTTTTTTCACGACAAAACCTGTTGAAGAGGGTGCAGGTCTTGGATTAAGCTTTGCAAAGGAAATAATAGAAAAAAATTACCATGGAAAAGTACAGGCAGAAAGCAGATTAGGAGAGTATTCAAAATTCTCCATTATGCTTCCTAAGTAACAAAGAAGGAGATTACCTCCTTTATTATTTAAGCCCTTTAATTAATACTTAAACTCATAATATGAGGGGCTTCTGAATAAAAATTTATTTTCCCATTCATTGTTAATAGGATTTGATCTATCATTGAATAAAATAATTTCATCGCAATATTATTAACACTGTTGTTATAAAAATCAAAATTGGAATGTTTTATTATTATGTGGAACTTCGGACTACTCTTTATAATAATTTCAAGATTATTTAATTTAAAAGAATTGATTAAGAAATTAATACTTTCTACTGCAAGCATTTTTATTAACTTATAATCTAAAATATAATTAAAATCCTCATTATCCACAGTAATTATTGAATTTTCAAGCACAAGCTCCGTTAAATCCACTTTAAATCTTCTTAAATCAAATTTTTCTTTGTCTACTAGCGATTTACTTAAATAATTAATATATAAATTTCCTATTAAGTCATTATAATAGGTGGAATTATTTATTTCTCTACAGTTTTGTTTTAAATCCTCTAAGTAGGTATTTTGCACCTTCAACATAAATTTACTTACATTTTTAATATTGGTGATGGTTTGAGTCATTTGCTTTATTAGATTCTTATTTAATTCTAAACCTTTTTCGTACATCTTATTTTTTGTTTCTAATTTATCCTTCAGAATTTTACTTTCAGATGTAATATTATAGAAACTTATTGCATCCCTTAGGGCAGGAAGAAATTCCACTTCATCCTCCCAAGGTTTCGTTACATATCTGAAAACACCAACACTGTTAACCGTTGTAAGAATTTGAGGAAGCTGTGTATATCCTGATAATACTATCCTAACAGTATTAGGGGATATTTCCTTAACTCTTTTCAATAACTCTAATCCACTCATATTGGGCATTTTCATATCTGTAACAATTACACTAATAATATTTTCATTAAAAAACAGAAGGGCTTTTTCTCCACTTGTTGCATATAAAGGATCAATTTCTTCATCTATGATACTCCTATTTATTGCATTTAGTATATTAACTTCATCATCTACAAAAAGTACTTTTGTTTTATTCATTTGCTACACCTCATATATCTTATTTTTAAAAATTCAGCTAGTTCATTTTCAGTGATTCCTAAATACTTGAAAGCTTCCTCTCTGACTTCTGTTACAAACTTTGTGTTTAGCTTTTTCCAGCAAAAATAATCAGCTAAGTGAACTACACAGACTATATCTTTAAACTGCTTTGAACTTTTTCCTGGGTTATGATGATTTAATGCGACTTCAACTATGGACGAAGGTAAATCCCAATAATTCAAAAGAATCGAGCCAATTTCTTCATGATTAAAATTAAATACATTTCTTTCACTTATTGATAAAACAATATCTGAATTATCTTCTTTCATCAACAGTACTTTGTTGTATTTTCCTTCGAATATGTTGAATAGTAACACTTTCCCAATATCATGTAATAAACCAGCTGTAGCATAAATATCAGGTATTTTCCTTTTATATATGTATTCATATATATCTATAGTTAAGTTGTTAGTTAAACTTGAATGTTTCCACAGTAAGTTCTCATAAAAGCCATCCCTTAGACTAAAAACTTGGGAAGTTATTATTATTGATTTTAAATTTGCTAAGCCTAAGTTAAGTATAGCTGCTTTTATTGAAGCAGTTTTTACTCCATAAAAAGCAGAATTTACGACCCTAAGAATTTTAGAGGCTATAACCTGATCAGTATTAATTAATTTTATTATATCATCAACCTCAGACTTTTCGTCTTCTATGAGGTTACTTATTTGATTGTACATTACTGGTAAAGTGGGTAATTTATTGGAAGAATTTATTATTCCAATAATATCAACATTATTTAGTTTTTCATTTATTTCTATAATATCATGTATAGTATCTATGAGTTCATTTTCTCTCCAAGGTTTATTTATAAAGGCCTTGGAAAGATTTGAATTTATTAGTTTGAAAATTATTTTTTGATCTACATAACCACTTAAAACTACCTTAACGACATTAGGGTATAAATACTTAACCCTTTTTAGTAGTTCAGACCCATCCATGTTGGGCATCATCATGTCCGTGACTAGTATATCAACCTTATTTTCATAAAGGAATTTTAGAGCTTCTTGACCACTATCTACAAAAAATGTCTTGAAATCTGCATCCATCAGTTCTCTTCTTATTGATTTTAATATAGAATTATCATCATCAACAAATAATACTGAATACTCCATAATAACCTCCTATTCCTATAAGCGTATATGTTAAATAGTTATTTTAATGCCTAGATACTTATCTTATCATACTATTAATAAAGAAAAATATATTTTATGCAAACGCTGTAAATATTAAAGCTTTAGCAAAATTTCTTTAGGGAACCAGATCGTGTAATAGGAACTGTTTTTCTATGTCATTTAATAGTAAATAACTTTGTAAGCGTGAAAAATTCTCCGTGTTTATTTTTAATAATTTTTTTGATAGACTAATTCAGTAGTAAGCTACAAGCAGATTTCCTACTGGGGTACCGCCAGTAAAAAGCAGATTTACAGTTTTATGTAAATATTGTAGTATGAAAATCATTTATTTTACAATTTAGTGTGATTTTTATGCTACCTTAGATCATTGGGATATACGGATTTTAACACTTATATATTAGATTTTTGAATAGTACAAAATAAAAGTTTTTATAATATCATGTGATATGCCTATCAATGTAGCGAAAGTGAGCTAGTTTCAACGATTTTCTACATTAACGTTGTAAATCTCCAATTCGTTGTTTGTAACCCTAATAGTATAATTTTGAAATTTGAGGATTAAGATATCTAACTTTATACTTTTTTATTTAGCATATAACTTAAACTGGAAAATATATTGTAGAATTATAATATTATATGGTAGAATTATAGTAAAAATGTATAAAGGAGGAACCGTTATGAAATTAGAACTTATTAAAACTGATTTAGATAAGTGTGAGGGTTGCAATTCTTGCGTTGCAGCATGTCCTCAAATCTTTTCAAATAAAATTAGTAAGGATGAGAATGGTCATATAAAGGTATCTGTTGTTACAGAAAATTGTACGGCATGCGGAGAATGTATAAAAGCGTGTCCTCATGATGCTCGTTATTATCAGGATGATATGTTAAGATTTTTTGAAGCTTCCCAAAAGGGTGGTTTAGGCATCGTTGTAGCTCCAGCATTTTCACTTAACTATCCAAAAGATTATAAAAAAGTATTCGCTTGGCTTAAAACCAAAGGAGTTTCTCAGATTTGGGATACTTCTTTTGGTGCTGACATCACAACAGTATTATATGTTAAGGCTATTAAGGAAAGAGGTCTTAAAGCTGTTATTACTCAACCATGTAGAACAGTTGTTGAGAGTATACAAAGATTCTATCCTAATCTTATTCCTTTTTTAAGTCCTATAGGTAGCCCTATGCACTGCACAGCAGTTTATATGAAGAAAAAAACAAATTTTATAGGTGATATTTATGGGATTTCACCTTGTATAAGTAAGAGTGACGAATTCGAAGCTTATGGATACTTAAAAGGAAATATAAGTTTCAAAAGGCTTATGGAAACTTATAGAAAAGAAACAGGCGCAAATTTCTCAAGCGAAGTTGACTTTGATTCACCCCAATCTCTTGTAGGCTTCTGGTATCCTACTCCAGGGGGACTCAAAGAATCCGTTGAACAAGTATTTGGTAAAGGTTTTCATATAAAAAGAATTGAGGGCCCCAAGGTAATACAAAAGTATCTCGGTGAAATAAATAATGATGCTCATAATCTCCCACTTGTAATTGATATTCTTAATTGCTCAGAAGGGTGTATGGTTGGTACCGGAACTGAATATATTGGGAAAGGTATTCATAATCTACCATCTGAGGATGAAATGGATGCTTCTTTAGTCACTAAAACTGAAGATATATTAAAAACTAAAAAAAATCTGGTTAGAAGAATGTCTCCCAAAGACATTGTGAAAGAATTATACACTAAACTTGATATTGATGATTATATTGTAAATTATCAAAATAAATCAAATAGTTTTCTAGAAGCTATTAAATTAGCTGATAAAAGAAAAGATGAAGGTTTTAAAACCCTTATTAAATTAACAGATAAAGAAAAGCATATGAATTGTCCATCATGTGGCTTTAATTCTTGTGAAAATGCTGCACTCGCCATCATTATTGACCAAAATATTCCTGAAAGTTGTCGAGAATATTCCAAGAAGCAAGCAAAACTAGAACATGAAATAGCAATTAAAGCAAAAGAAAATGCAGAAATTAATGCTGAAAAAAACATTCTTATTGCTGATAATCTCAAAAAGTTTTCTGCTCGTCTTCAAAGTGATTTGAAAACGATAAACGAAGTAGTATCTAGTATTTCTGAAGCTACGGACAGTAACACAAAGGATGTTTCTGAAGTTACAGATAGTATGTCAACTGTTAGTGATTTATCATGTAGTATTACCGAATGCATAGACAGTATATCTGTTAGCTTTGAACAATATGCTGCTATGGGATCAACTATTATTAGTATTGCTGGACAAACTAATCTTTTAGCTCTTAATGCATCAATAGAAGCTGCTAGAGCTGGTGAGGCAGGGAAAGGTTTTGCTGTTGTCGCTGATGAAATACGCAAACTTGCTGATGGTTCTAAGAAAGCTGTTGAAGATACAGCTGGTAGCTATAATAGAGTTAAATCAGCGCTTGAATCAATTAAGTTGCTTATAGTAAATCTTAATAATGCTGTTTCTATAGTTCTTTCAAATGTCCAGAATGTATTAGCCTCATCTGAAGAAACTAATGCAAGTACTGAAGAACTTTCTGCAACAGTTCAACAAATTGTAGCAAAAACAGAGGAAATAGGAAAAAACATAAAAAATTAAATACTCTCATTAAGATAAAATGGACCTTGTAAAGCACTACTCTTGTTCAATATGTCGGCTGTACACATTATTCATTATATAATAAAGAAATAACCCTCAAATGAGTGAGAGTTATTTTTTTATTTATATATAGAACCATTGACAAAACCAATATGTTATGTAAATTAGTCGTTAAAAATAGTACTGACGATTTTAAGTAAATCATTTTTAATGTTAGCTTTACTTAAAAAACAACAAGCTCCCAAATCCTCACATACTTCTTTAACATTTGAAAAATGCTTTTCACCACCATCTGAAAGAACAATAACTTTGAGATCAGCATACTCTTCTCTCAACTTAACAACAACTTCTAAGCCACTACATAGAGGCATGTAGATATCTGTAATAACCAAGTCAAAATTTTCTGTTTTAAATTTATCAATTCCTATTAAACCATTTTCAGCTTCAACTACTTTATAGTTTTTTTCTTCTAGAATAAATTTTATGAATGATCTAATACTATTTGAGTCATCAATAACGAGGATAGATTTTTGTTCCTTTTTCATTTTTATCTCCTTTAAAAAAACAATAATGTATAGGTAATACTTTAATTATATAACAATAGGTTTAGAAATACTATGAAATAAATGTTGAAACAGTGAAAAAAATGTAATATAATCAAGTGAATGATCGTTCATTCACTTGATTTACTGATAGTAACGTTTAAAATTATTTAGATATTGTTAGAGGAGGAGTATTTTGGTTATAGTAGACAAAAAAGAGTTGGTTCGAATCCATGCAATTGATGTTATAGCAAGAAAAGGTTTTCAAAACACTAAAGTTAAAGATATAGCAAAAGAATGTCAAATTGCTTCAGGTACAATCTATAATTATTTCAAATCTAAAAATGAGATTATGGAGTATATTATTATAACAGAATTTGAAAAAAGAACGATGGCATTAAAAAGAGCACTAGAAAAAAATAATACTTTTGTATTTGTAATAGATGCTATTTTAGAATACCATATTGAAGAAATCAGAGAAAATCCAGCATTAGTAAAGCTGATAATGCAGGAAACTTTTCAATTGATGGAACATAGTAATGTAACCATTATTAATATTCTTAATGAAAATGATAAATTAATGACTGAATTTATTGTACAGGCTCAACAAACGGGTGAAATTAGTAAGAACTTTGACGCAGGATTTATTGCAGCTTCTATACTATACTCTTTTAGAAATTTTGCATACGCTTATATTAAGAAAAATATACCTAATTTAGGTTTAGTAGAAACAAAAAAACAAATTCTGCAGTTTTATATTAATGGACTAAACTAATATTAAAGTAATAGGAGAATTAATGATATGAGTGGAGAGATAAGGGTCGGGATAGCGGACTTAAATGTGACAAATGCTCCGAATAAACTAATAACTATAGGGTTAGGGTCCTGCATCGGAATTACACTCTATGATAAATTAAAAATCATGGAGGATTGCTTCACATTATGCTACCAGATAGTATTCAATTTTCAAATGTCACAAATCCATATAAATTTGCAGACCTTGGAATACCCATTTTATTAAGAAAACTAGAAGAGATGGGATCAAGAAAAGACGATCTAATTGCAAAAATTGCTGGTGGTGCATCTATGTTTAATTTCAGTGATAAAAGTATGATTATGGATATAGGCAGTAGAAATGCAGTTGCGGTAAAAAAGGTTTTAAGGGAAGATCTTGGTGGTAAAAGTGGCAGAACATTAATTTTTGATACAAGTACAGGACTTGTATTAATTAGGACCGTGGGTAAAGAAATGACAGAAATCTAAGGAGGAATATGCATGAGTTTTAATAAGTTTAATCCACTTCAGTTAGATGCACTAAGGGAAGTAGGGAATATTGGATCAGGGAATGCTGCTACTGCATTATCACAACTTTTGAATCGAAAAATTGATATGAATGTACCTGCAATAAATATAATTTCTTTTCAAGATATTTTTTCTGATGTAGGAGGAGAAACTTAGTCGTAGGGGTAATTGTAAGAGTTTTAGGTGATACTCCTGGAAGTATGTTATACGTACTAGATTTGGCTACTGCTTTAAGTATAATAAAGTCTTTAACTGGAGAGGTTAGTGCAGCTATAAGTGAAATGGGGGATTCAGTTTTATGTGAGATAGGTAACATTATTTCTGGCTCATACCTGAATGCTATTGCAATGTTAACTAATTTAACAATAGTATCCTCTGTACCAGCAGTAGCTACAGACATGCTGGGATCAATTCTTTCTACCACATTTATTGCATCAGGACAATATGATGATTTTGTTTTAGACATTGAATCTGTTTTTAAACAAGGTGAAAATTCAGAAATAATCGATGGGCATTTTTACTTTATTCCTATGCCTGGATCGCTAGAAATAATACTTAATAAATTAGGGTTAAAGTAAAGGGAGGTACAAAAATATGATTAGAGTTTTAATAGTTGACGATGCAGCATTCATGAGAATGATGATAAAGGATATACTTGTAAAAAATGGTTTTGAGGTGGTTGGTGAAGCTAATAATGGGATTAAAGCCGTTGAGATGTATAAAGTTGAAAAACCTGATGTTGTTACTATGGATATTACAATGCCGGAAATGGATGGAATTCAAGCTGTAAAAATAATAAAGGAATTAGATCCTGATGCAAAAATAATAATGTGTAGTGCGATGGGACAACAGACTATGGTTATGGATGCTATAAAAGCAGGTGCAAGAGATTTTGTTGTTAAGCCATTCCAAACGGACAGAGTATTAGAATCAATCAAGAAAATAATCGGATAAGGGTGAGAAGTATGAAGAAAATTAGTAGAACGTATAAAAGCTCCAAGTCTTATATATCAAGACTTGGAGCCTATTTTATGAAATCAACTCAATTGTTATTGTGTTGATTTCATCTATATATTAAAACACTAATTTCATCACCACATATTACCAAAATAATGATACGATTTATTTATAAGTTATACAGAATCCTATTGTTAACTTATGGTTTAGATTTATTTTTTTCATATTAAAAAAGAATATAAAAAATAAAAATCATAGTTCCTATGCCTTTTGATAGTTGTAACCAGAGAATAATATCAAAAATAATGGCGTCGGGGATGCGAAAAGTTATGAGCAATGACCTCATTATAAATTTTTAGTATTCTTAGATTAGTACAGATTAGAACATAAAAATAATATATTTAGATAAAGGGGGCATTTCTTTGAATATATATAATGCAGACTCGGGTTACAGAAAGTTATTTACTCAATATATAGCAAAGCCTCTAAATAAGGCTAATTTTAAAAGATATAAGTCATCCAATATTGCAAGAATAGTAGATGATTCAATTCTTCAAGTTTTGAATTTCCAAAAAGAAGCTTATGATTGCAAAACATTTACAGTAAATGTAGCAATACGTCCGTTATATGTGCCAAAAGAGGTCCTTTCATTGTAACTAGGAAATAGACTTGCTTACTTTTCTCACGGGTGTGATAAATGGGGGAGCTATAAAACTCCTAATAGAGCAAATATAAATTTTTAAGAAATAAATAGAATCTTATTTGAAAAAGTAATTCCAATGTTTGATATTTTATCAAGTAGTGAATTACTACTAAATGAGTATATTAATAATTAATTTCCTATTGAACTTCCAAGTTCAAGTTATTGGAAGGAATATGATTTAGCTCATATTTATCTACAATTAAATGACTATGATAAATCCAAGGAAATATTTTTGAGCGCCCAGAGGGATTTTATGCAGGTCGGTTTTGACATGGGCATTGGAAGCAGCAAAAAAATGTGAATCTACTTTATTACTTTTTGATAAAGGAAGCGAGGCATTAGCTAAATATCTGAAGGGTAACATAGAAGAAACTGAAAAAATCTTGGATTAATAGATTTTTAAATTTGCTATTTCATTTAGGGTTTGGCTTTCGGATCACTGCATATAACAAAATACTCCCGTTCACTCCGCACATTTCTAGGCCTAAGTGATTTTTAACAAAACTTAAGAGATACTGACAAAATAGGTTGATGGGGCTATGACCTTTTACTAGATTAATTAATATCCTTAATTGAAAATATAACACAACAAAGAGTTTTTAGAGGTTTATAACCATTGGAAATAGTATGTTTAAAAGCTAATATAAATAACACAACCATAACACATCACAGATTATAGACTGCATAATTTCTTAAGTAAATATAACAATATAAAAAGTTATAATGTAGTAATATCAATACTTATATGAGATAGTAACAATTTGTATAAAGTGTGTCGTCGACTCCAATGGTCGCAGGTTCGATTTCTATCAGATGTACTAAACCTTATATCTAAAGAATTAACAGATATTTTTCTGTTAATTCTCTTTTGAAACCTTTCATCAGATTTTAAAAGATATAATATTTTAGATAGAGTAAATACCAAAATGTGCAAGAATTGTTTTGAAGAGCTGCTAAAAGGTAGCTCTTTTATTATGTTTTTTAATTAAATTAATACTAATAGTACCAATTATAGTACCAAACTAATAAAAAAGACTGCATCGATTAGGTTTAAAACTAAGTGATACAGTCATTCTTTAAAAAATATGGTGCCGATGGTGCGACACAGTTGGTATCCGCATAATCGGGGTATATTGCAATAGAATTAAACCTTTTTCCCAATATTGGAATGCAATTCAACCTTTTTCCTACTAAAATATTAATCTAATGTAGTTCCCTTTTTAGTTTGGCTACTTCTTCTATTGTTAAACCTGTAGCATTAACAATAGCTTCCTCATCTAGTCCAATATTAATCAAATTTTTCGCTATATTAATACTGCTCTCTTTTTTTCCTCTTTCTTCAGCTTCTTCTATTCTAGTAGCTTCATCATGGATAGCCATCTCTCTTGCTAGATACAAGGCTCTCGCGTCTTTGTCTTTACTCATAACTTGAAGTATATTATAGGCTTTTTTTATTTCAATATTTCTTTCTGATAACATTTCAAGCACCTCCTTAGATCTTGATTCTAAAAACATCATCCATTGTGTTAAATCATCATTTTCATCTAGTTTCTTGTTTTCATATAACTTTGGCATTTCTAAAAAATGTACTTCCATAACATCTGTTAGTTTAATTCCTGTTTCATCTTCTACTATATGGAAGGAGCTATGAAATTTTTCTATTGGTAGGCTCTCAAAGTCTAAAATATTAATTGTTATTGTCTTCTTTAATTTGCTAAATTTATCACCAGATTGTAATTGTTCAATATACATTTTTGACCAGTAGTATAGACTTCTTTCTGGCATATATCTTGTTTTTAGTAATTGTATCTCAATATCAATATTTACACCTTTATCTGTAATGGCTCTTACATCAAGAATTCCATGTTTATCTTCAAGATATTCTTTTTTTAATTCTGTATTAAGTAACTCCACATCTTCTATTTTATCTCTCAGTACTGAATTTAAAAACGAAATTAATATATCTTTATTTCTTTCATCTCCAAATACCATTTTAAATGCAAAATCATTTTTAGGAGACATTAGAAAATTATCTTCATTTTCTATAATTTTAACCATATTATCACATCCAAATAATTTTAATTTTCTTTACTTTAATTATACCCTATTTTTTGTTTTTCTTACAATTATATTTGTTTCACAATCTCCTTAAAAATTACTTACTTAGATAGTACATAAATAAGTAAGATCTCCATGGGGAGCTGCTAAAGCTTAAGATCTATATGTACAAAAGAGATATAAAAATAAATATAGTGCTCCAGGAACAATCGAAACAAATAATTTTGCAGAAAGATATTTATGTGATGAGGTGATAAGATGCCACGTGTTGAAATCGTCAATTTGTCTGAGAAATGGCTTAATTCAATGCTCTCTATGCTAATTTGAGCTATACGTACCCTATATTAGGATAATCAAAGGATAATTTTCTATAAATATTTTGATGAATTATCATGCAAATTTATAGCGCCTAGAGTAGGATGCTCTGCTAAAACAGTTGAAAGAAGGATAAAAGGTAACTTATTAGATATTGGTAGAACGCTATTTGGTTTTGAAGATGAGTTTTGGATTGAAGTTCTGAACGTGCCGGCTTCAACAATTCTTATTGATGATTTTTTTAGTAATAAGTATAATGCTTAGAATTCATTCGACATATAAAGGTTTCTTATCTCCTTTTGCAGAAGTTTAAGGAAAGAAAGGATGTGAGAAGAATGGCTGTTAATTTAACAAAGAAAAGGCCTCAAGATGCTTCTAAAATAAATATACATGCACCTTATGAAGTAGATTATTGGACTGATGCATTTGGTGTTACAAAGGCTCTTTTTCATGCGAAAATTTATCAACCAATTAGGGTATAATGATTTATTATTTAATAAATATAGTAAAGAAAATTCATTAATATGAGAAATGTCTATTAAAAGAATATATTAATATAATATCATGTTAGATCATTCTAATCCAGTTTATCACTATAACTTACAGAGGGTAGGGGGAATGTTTTATGGAAAAAATAGGAGATATTCTTGAGAAGGTGTTTGAAGACTATGAAAAAAAGTTCATCAATAAAGATAATAATGAAGATACTGATATTCAGAAAGAACTAAAAGGTATTGTAGATATAAATGAGGATATAAAAATCAATAGTAATACTATGGATGGATTTGCGAGAAACAAGCGATCTACTCAGAATGAAATTTTTTTATGCTTGTCAGAATTATTGTTAAATTATGGGGAATTTAAAAGAATACCTAAATACTATAAAACAATAAATGGAAAAGCCCAAGACTATGTGTATTTTGAAGATTCGAAAGAAGAACTAAAAGGATTTAAGATAATAGAAAAGAATGTATATAGGAAACCTAGTTTTATATCAGAAGAACTATATTTCATTGAATCAGGACAATTTTATAAATTTTCATCTGAAATAAAAGAGAAAAATGGCTACAAAGAAAGTTTTCGTGATTTTAAATATCTTGTAGAAGATCCTTCTAATGAATGGAATTTCTTAAATGTACTACAGAACATAAGGATGATTCTAACCATTAGATTAGAACATATAAAGAGAAAAACTGAAAAAGAACAGAGACTAAATAAATTTTTAGACTTGTGGGCTGATGAACTAGAGGATATAATAAATTTCTAAGATTTTATCTGTGAAAATACTTCGTATTAAATTTATTAATATTTAAAGCTTATATGTATAAGTAATATTTGAAGTGCTGCTAAAAGGCAGCTCTTTTATATATTTTTAGAATAGATTTAACTCTAGTTGTTGCAAATATTGTTGAAAATCAATAAAAAAGACTGCATAAAATAGTTTAAAACTAAGTTATACAATCTTTCTTGTAACTTTTTGGTGCCGATGGGGCGACACCGTTAGTATCCACACAATTGGGGTATATTGGAATAGGGTTAGTGGTTACTCCCTTTATGTTAAATTTAATGAAGTTTCCTTTTTAATTTTTTATTTCTTTTTTAGTTAACCCTGTTGATTAAATATTATCTTCTTCATTTTATTACTGATGCTTTATTGAAAGTTAAAATGGCAGAGTTTACAGGTGCTATTATATTTATATAAGCTATAAATTAATGAAAATTAGTAAAAGTTGTATAATTTTAAATTATATCATAGAGACTTATGGTATAATTTTTTTATCATACAATATTAAATTTAGTAAAACTTAATTTAATATATACCTTAGGCAGATGTAGATATTAATTATTTCTTAGAGTATCATGAATTTTAGATTTGAAGTAAATAGATACATAATTGAAACAAGGAAGTGAGTACAGAGGTGCTTATTAATTTTGATAATTGGGAAGTAGATGAAGATTCTCCTTTCGGTAGTGGAGCCAGTGAAAAGAAATGGCTCATTAATCCTATAACAAAGCAAAAGGGCATATTTAAGTTTCCTAAAGGAGTAGACATAGGAAAGCCTACAGGAGAGTATTGGGCTGAAAAGGTTGCATCTCAATTAGCAGAGATTTTAGATATTGAGTGTGCAAAAGTTGATATAGGTACCTTTAAATGTAGAGTTGGTTCTATGAGTTATATGATCTTAACTGAGGATGAAGAGTTAATAGAGGGAATTCAATATATTACTAATATATATAAAGAGTATAATCAGGATAAGTTTATTGATTTCAGAACACAGGAGCCATATTCTATAAAAATGATACTTCAATCTATTAGGGAAACTGGATTAGGAAATAATTTTTTGACCCTTCCTATATTTGATGCCTTGATAGGTAATAGTGATAGACATCATAGTAATTGGGGAATAGTAAAGAATAAAGTAAATGGTAATATAAGAATTTCACCACTTTATGATAATGGATCATCATTATGTTGCCTAATTGATGAAAAGGATGTTCCTGATTATTTAAGAGATAAAATGAGATTTGAATCATTAATCTTCGGTAAATCTAAATCTATGATAAGATGGGAAAATCTTGATAGAATAAGACACTTTGAATTGATTGAACATATTAAAAATGAGTATTATGAAGAAACACTATTTATAATAGAGAAAATACGAAATACCTTAAGTGGAACTAAAATAAGAGAAATTATATATAGTTATAATGACAGTATTATTAATCCAAAGGTAAAAGAATTATTATATGCTTTTTTAATGGAGAGAAGAGAAAGACTTATAAAGATATATTATGGAGAAAGGGGGGCGGAATAATGAGTAGAATTAATAATAGAGATTATATTTATCTAGTTTGGAAGGATTACAAAACTAGGCTAAGATATATTGTTGGAGAGCTGTCTAGGAACGGTAAATATGAATTCAAATATAGACTTAATGCCATAGATAATGCAATGGAAAAAGGGTTTGAACCACTAATTGCGTTTCCAAATATAAATGAAGTTTATGAAAATTACGATATATTCCCTGCCTTTTCAAGTAGATTACCAGATAAGAGAAGAAAAGATGTAAAGGAAATACTAGCAAAATATAAATTAGAAAAATATGATGCTTTTGAACTATTAAGAAAAAGTGGTGGTAAATTACCTACAGACAGTTTAGAGTTCATAGATCCTATATTTTTAGATGAAATGAACATTGAAAGGGAATTCTATATAGCAGGAGTTAGACACCATGACTATTGCAATGAGATGACAAAAAATATAAATTTTCAAGTTGAGATTAATGAAAATCTTATTTTTGAAAAGGATTCTAACAATGAACATGATAGGTATGCTGTAAAAGTTATAAATAAAGAAAGTAAATTCTTGGGGTT
>JACMJL010000191.1 GCA_014380625.1 Clostridiaceae bacterium | reverse complement strand
ATATGCGTTTCTATAACAGTAAGTTTGGGAATATCAAGTTTCCCTAAAAATTCTTCCGATATAACTGAACTTTTAAAAAATGCAGATGATGCCTTATATCAGGCTAAGAACTCGGGAAGAAACTGTGTTATGGTAAGTGAAAGATAGCAAAAGAAAAGACAAGCCCTTTTATATTCTTAAGTCAAGTTAAAACTTCCCATATATATACTTAACTTCTCGGGATATCTTGTAGCAGGAAAAAATATAAATACCAACACACAACAATACATATAGAGCCAACACTTTTAACTGTCTTCAGAAGTTACACAATAACTTTCAAAGTTCCTTAGGAAACTCTCAAGGTCTTTCCTAGTAATTTGAACACCTTTTGGTTTTCCTGTACTTCCAGAGGTATGTAAAATGTAGTAATTTTCGGCTTCCTTTACCTTATATTCTTCCGCCGGCCCTCTACCAATATTAACGTCAAATAGTGAAGTTTAAATTATCTAGCCTACTTCTCAACAATTTATTCTGACTACATAAGGACCTTGGTCCTTTTTTTTTCTGCCGTTTATCCTTATAATAATGTGTCCTTAGGAATCTGTTAGGGTCCATAAAAAACATTTATAATTAAGTCATTAGCTGAACGAAACACATTAAAGGTTGATTACTATAGGTAACTACTTAGGTAAGATAATTCGGACAAGCTTCCATAAATTACAGCTACTTTGTAATTTAAATATTCCGATAATTATTAGGGCCAATTCACTCAACTTTTGGTGTAACTAAAAATTAAAACTTTAGGAGGATTACAAATGAAAATCAAAAGAAATTTTGTAGGTATCATTGCACTTATTATTACTTTAATTTTAAACTCACAATTTGCACTAGCAGCAAAACCAAACAGTTCAGTACCAAAAGCACCAACAGGGTTAACGGCTTCTAATATTAGTGTAAACGCTATAACACTAAACTGGTCATCAGTATCTGGTGCATCTGGATATTATGTTTATATGGCTACCCCAAACGATACTAATTACACTAAAGTTGCTACAGTTACTAGTCCAAGCTTAATAAAATCTGCATTAACTGCAAATACACAGTATTGGTTTTATATTAGTGCTTATAATCGTTATGGTACCTCACTAAATTCAATTCATATAACAGCTACAACTTTAGCGGCTACAACAAGTACAACTAAAAAACAAATTTTAGGTTTTACAACCTATTATTATAGTGGGGATCCTTCTTCCTATAATTCAATGGCAGCTAACACTTCAACTATTGATGAAATAGCAACACAAACCTATAATACTGATAGTTTTGGAAATATTTCCGGATTAATACCAACGAATCAAATTACTTATGCAAACAACAATGGAGTTAAAACCTATGTAATGCTTCAAAATAACTTTGATGGTAATATTGCAAAATCAGTATTAGAAAATCAAGCAAACAGACAAGCTTTAGAAAATAATCTTTTAAATGCAATAAAAGTTAATGGTTATAAAGGTGTAAATGTAGATCTTGAAGGGGTATTCTACTATGATAGAAATTACTACACAACCTTTGTACAAGAACTTTATAATTTATTAACTCCTCTAGGTTATTCAGTAACTCTTTCAGTACCAGCTAAAACCAGTGATAGCCCTACAAATAGTTGGAGTGGAGCATATGATTATGCTGCATTATCAAATTATTGTGATAAAATAGCTATAATGACTTATGATGAGCATTATGCTGGTGGAGCAGCAGGTCCAGTTGCTTCTATAGGTTGGGTTGAAAATGTAGTAAAATATGCAGTTACAGTAATCCCAAGCGAGAAAATTATGTTAGGTGTCGCAGCTTATGGGTATGATTGGGCATCTAGTGGTACAAAAGCTTATGGAGTAAACGGTATGAACAATCTTGCAGCTACTAATAATACTACTATAAAATGGGATGATGTATCAAAAACACCATACTTTAACTATACAGATACCTCTGGTATATATCACTCAGCTTGGTTTGAAAATGGCCAAAGCTTAGGATACAAGCTAGATTTAGTTAATTCTTATAACTTAAATGGTATTGCAATTTGGAGATTAGGTCTTGAGAACACAGATTATTGGACAAGTATTAAAACAAAGTTTAATAGATAAAAATTAATTGTTTACGAAGTAAATAATACCCACACTTTTTATGTGGGTATTATTTTTTTAACCAGTATTTATTTAATTTCCACACTAAACTTCAAATCTTCTCTAACCTCATAAGTTTTAGCAAAATCCTTAGCCTTGAGTTTATACTGTTTATCTTTTGATAAACTGGGTAACGTAGCAATATACTTATTTATCTCTCCTTCTAATCTTCTTACTTTGTCTTTAGAAAAAGAGTAACTTTCATCTTGCCCATCAGTTATTATTAATTGATATGGAAACATAGAGGCCAGCATTTTATTACATTCATAATGAATTAATGTAATATCCTTAAGAAATTCAATTTGTGTTATTTTATACTCTCCAAAATCACCCTGTGATAAAGAAGTTTCAGTATTTAAGTTCAATTTAACCTCCATAAAATCCACTTCTGTAGAATGTGCTTTATTTTTTTCTCTTGCAACCTTAGTCTCAACATAAGGAATAAAGGTAACTGATTTAGAGTCTTCATATATATTTCCAAAATTAAACTGGGTATAAAGTAAATCTGTTTTTGAAGAACCATCACTCTGGGAAGATTTATTTTCTAAGGCTCTTCCCTTATCATCAAGAGCAATATAATTAACCCCTCCCTCAAATGAGTTAGCATTATATTTTTCAGATGTTCTTAAAACAGTATTTATTGGAGTTATTATAACTTCCTTTACCTTTAGCTTAGGAATTATTGAGGATAAATCTATTGCAGTGCTTATTCTTTGTACTTTAGTCTTCACCTTTTCAGTGGAAACCTTAAACTTAAAGTTCCAATTCCCACTTATATCACGCCCAAGTTCTGTAGGGTTTAAGTCCATAATAAATTCTTCGGGTAAATATTCTTGTGTATTATCCACAGTTGAGACCCCAATATAGGTCTTTTTATCTTTTAAATATCCTCCATCCCCTCCGCCAAAATTTACAGCTTTGCCATTGATTTTCATATTCTTTGTGAAAATATAAGGTAGGCTTTTAAATTCATTTTCACTTTCCACAGTGTACCCAATATTTAAACTTATACGATCATACACTATACTGTTAATTGTAACTGTTACTCCATTTGAAGTCTTAGACATATTTAAATCCGAACTATATTTTACATAATCTTTATCAATAATATTCTTTTCACTTAAAAATTGAAATACTGAACTTACTACAGGAACATTACGAGCATAGGCTGGAAACGAAAAACTAATACCTGAAATAACAACAATAATTATTGCAGCTACAGCACTAAATTTCTTAATAAAACCTATATCTTTCCTTCTTCTCTCCGGTAAGTTAGCAAGGGTCTCCCCCAATTTCAATTTTATATCCTCTGGTAAATCTAACTTTTCATTATTGGCCTTTTCTCTTAAAACATCATCGAAAATTAAATCCTTACCCATTATTAATCACACCTCTCCTTAAGCATTTCATAAAGTTTACTTCTGGCTCTCGAAAGTCTAGAGTGAACTGTTCCCTCAGGAATGTTTAAAATTTTAGCAATATCCTTTTGTAGTAAGTCTTCAAAATAAAATAGAGTAGTTACCACCTTTAAGTCTTCATCAAGAAGATTTATGGCATTTGTAAGTTCTAAATTTATTAATGTCTCTGTGTGACTACTTTCATAATTAACTTTTTCTATTGATACCACTTTTCTTATATCTTTTAATGTGTCATTACACTCATTTATTAAAATTCTTATGAGCCAAGTTTTGAAATACTCCTCTTTTTTTAAATTCAATATACCTTTATATGCCTTTACAATGGTTTCTTGCATTGCATCCTCAATGTCATGTTTGTTTCCAAGCATGCTTAAGGCT
>JACMJL010000190.1 GCA_014380625.1 Clostridiaceae bacterium | reverse complement strand
TTTACTATTCTTATGTAGGCAGATAAAAACATTATTTGTCATCAAATAATATAAAAGCATCATTATCATAATAATATAAAAATGCTTGATACAATTCATTTTCCGTGCAATCTACATGCTGTTGATTGGCATTATCAACAATACTTTGTATATCCTGCATACTTAAAACATATTTCATATTATTGTCCATTGCAAATTTCGGTTCTTCGTCTGCATCATCTTCTACATCATCTGGGTCAAGAATTGCACATTTTGAATCTAACGTCCAATCTCATCCTTTACCATGAATAATGCGTCGCTCCATTCAAATTCTTCATTATTTATCAAAACATCTCTAAGTTTTATAATTTAATTCTAAATAATCACCTAACTTTTTCAAAATAATTATTATAATCAACGTGTAACGCTTAATAATTGTAACCATTCTTTTAATCACAAAGTATATTAGGTGCGTAAAAAACACTTTCATAGACCTGAAATATCATATAACGTTTCGTGTTTGCGACGTGCCATAGCCTTAGCTAGCTCTTAGCTTAGGCTATGGCATGTCTGCAAACATATTGTTATACGCAGTTTCAGCTGCCACACTTTCAACTGAACATATTTAAATAATCCTGATTTTACTTCATATTCTATGAAAAAAATGTGTTGGTTCAATGAGGCAAATTGGAAGAATTTCAAAATGTAATTTAACTTATAGCTATTCTTGTAAATACCTCTTTTCAATATAGTTTAATGCCTCTTCTAGATTTTTAAATAAAATAAAATGAGGATAGCTAATATCTGTATTTCCAGAATAAGTCAAATGAATAATGACATACCTTTCTCCACTTATTACATACATAACATCATCATTTGAATCACATTTAGCTGTTGAATAAATTGTTTCTCCATATAAAGGATGCCCTTTTTTTATTTCTCGCTTTGCTTCTTCTATAAAGTATTTATTTGTAAAAACTATAAAAGACCAATTAAAATCTTCATCATATTTTTTCAATAACTCATCGAACATCATTTCAAACATTAAAAATCACCTTTTCGAACAAATTACTATTTTATTAATTAAATTGCAATTCATTTTTCTTGAGATTAAGTTCATTATTTTACCTAGGATTCTTTTTTAAAAAATGTACTGTGATAAACGTATTAACCAAAAACCACAGAATAACCAATCCTAATAATGTCATAACTGAAATCCACATGTTGCTTACCATAGCCGAAGCGTATGATATAAGTACCATAATAGCAACTGTCCACGTACAAGTTGCTAGAATAAAATTTTTAAGTATTTTACCTTTCATAATTAGCACCTCCCATCTCAAATAAATTTTATAAATAATCTGATTTAAATGTTTACATAAATTACTATTTGTCTGCGAACTATATAAATAATCCGACTTAGGGGTTATCTGCAATTCTACATCAATTAATCCAACAATAAAAAACTTTATCTTTTTACTTTCTATCAATAAAATTGCGTATAACGTTTTGCACTCCTGAACCTCATAAAGCTTAGATAGCTCTTATCTTAGCTTTATGAGGTTGCTGTGGCTCTCCAAAGACCTTCTCGAAAACCCAACCACAGCGGACAGGAGTGCGTTGTTATATGATGTTTTAGGTCTTATACTATCTATATGCGTAAGGTTACTCCTACAACAATTTCTTTCCATTAGGCTTACAATATATAAATACACTATATTAAGTACCTCAACTACCTACATTTTCACCTTGTATTTGACTACTCATTAGGACATTCACCCATTCGAGCCTCAATAATAACTGTTAGATAATCTTGTATCATTTCTCTAGTAACATTCATTTGAATAAGATATAAATCTGAGAGTGTTTTCTTTAATCGTAAAAGCATTTCTCTATTGTCCACTTCTATCGGAACAGGTGTATATTCCACCAGAAATACAGTTCTTGCAATATCATATAAATAATTGCCATGACACACATTCATGAAATCTATAATTATTGCGTGTCCATCCGATATTAATATATTGCCTGGGTGGAGATCACCATGACAAAGTGAATTCCCATCTGGCAGCTTATCTAGCATTTGCAATGCCTCTTCTCGTTTCCTTGAACTAACTGATGGTGCATATACTATATTACATTTTAAAAATCCCTTATAGTTCGTCACATTACTAATCCTATTCTGAACGATTGCCTTATGTAGCTTTGCCATATATACTGCACATTTCTGAACATCACCTGTTCTTATAACCCAATTCAACAGGGATTCCCCTTCTACCCTGTCATATATAATACCCATTCGCTCTTCAAAAAAAATAATTTCATATGCCTTCGGTTTTGCAAAATACATATTCTCTATTGCCTTTGCATTATGAAACTCTCTTTCTACCGATTCTTCTGGATAGTCTTGATAGAAGAGCTTAAGCACCTTGCCTTCTTCCCATTCATATACTGTAGCCGTATTACCTACACCAATTATTTCCCCATATTTCATTTATTTTTCTCACAACCTTCCAAAACATTTACTTTTTAATTAATTCTTCTTATTATATTAGTAATCCTCACTTGAAAATACTTTTCTACTCCAACTTATTTTATAATAGCTATAAACAAAAATCCTTTATGCGTAAATATAAAATTTCATATAACGTTTCCTGTTGCCGACGTTCCTGAACCTCAGCGCGACCGCGCTTGGTGAAGGAATGTGCCTTGGCGATGACTTTATTTTTATTTAGATTTCTAGCTGTAATTAATGCTATTAATATATTGGTTAGGAGATTCCCTAGCCAAGGCGGATGGCAACATTTTGTTAGAGGATCGTCACCTTTTTAAGATTTCTAAATTATCAAATTCCAATGTTTCTTTATAGCTTCTAATATATCTTCATCATCAAAGTTCTCTACTATGTATTTTGCTTGTTGCTCTGCTATTAGACTTGACTCTATTAACTCTTCTATAGCAACTTCTATATCTATTTTTAACTTATCAGTTTCTGCATGTTTATATTGAATAATTATATCTTCAAGCACGTTGTCTTCAATTAGCTTATTTTTCAATTTTAATTCATTTATACTTTCTTGAATTTCTTTTCCTTTCTCTTGTATTGCTAAGTTATATTCAAGTTCTTCCTTAGTCCAGCCACGCCATGTCATTTCCCAAAAACAATGTGCTGTAATTTTAGAAAAATTCATTGTATTTATAAGTTGTTCATCTACTTCAAACCCAAGCCACTCTTCCCAATCGGTATACATAAGACTATAGAAAACATCCTCATCACTTTTAAGTCCTGATACATTATAGTATTTTTCCCCATCCTCTTCTACTAGCTCAATAACTATTGTAAACCCATCTTCGTTATCTTTATATGATAAGAATTTAATATCCTCATAACCTCTTTTTACTCTATCTATACCAACAGTCTTTACTTTTGCATCGTTTTTAACTAGGTAATTATAAACATCATCAAAGTTGGATTTGTCTACTACATCCTTGAATATCATATTTACTCCTTTTAATAAATATTTTTATAAGGTTAATCTAGTTGTTTATTACATGATGTCCACTAACGTTTCGTGTTGCCGATGTTCCTGAACTTAGCGCGACTGCGCTTGGTGATGGAATGTGCCTTGGCGTTTATTTCAACATTCTCTTAATTTAAATTATACACTTCACTACAATATAAGTACGATTCAAAATATTCACTTAGCCAAGGCGTATGGCAACATTTTGTTAGATGACGTCTTTAATTCTGAAGTATATTAAAAAAATTCGACTATGCTAATCATGCTTTAATCGCCATTTATAAACATAAGCCGAATCCAATCCCCAATATTTATATGAATATTTTTCCGGATGTACAATAAGATCACTTGACCGGGCTATCCAATCAACAACCTCAGGCTCTACCCGTCTAGATGCCTTTAACAAAATTGACTTTAATTTAATTAATTTATCATTATCTTCACTAGCAATAATATCACCAGTAAAAACGTATAAACATCCTAAAAAGAATTCTCTATGCTTGCATTCGCTGTCACATGCAAGTTTAATTATTAAATCAATATTCTCTATATCATAAACTGCTAGTTCCCAATCTTGGTCTGGCATGAGTTCATTGCTATATGCCCACTTAATTATCTCCTCTTTAGTTGGATTCCAAGGATCAATCATATTCATATTATTCTTCTTGATGCCTCCCTTGCTTTCTAGTTATTTCTTTTCCTTAAAAATCTTTTGCTAGGTCCTCTCAAATTTAAAATAAATAATTCATAAATATATATTGTACAAATCATTTTTTTAAATGTCATCTAACGTACCTTACTCCCGACGTATCCCAGCCTTACAGGGGTTCCTCAAATCCTTAGATAACTCTTATCTTGGATTTGAGGAACTCCGCCTCGTTTAAGCTGGGGGATGCGCGCAGCGAACGGGAGTATTTTGTTATGAGATGTTTTAGGTCTTGCACTTTCTTTCAAGCGTACAATCTCCACTTATCTTTTCACTCCTTAGTTCACGAAAAATGAATATTATGTATTAAACATATTTTTTAAAGCCTTTTGCAACATCACCCATAAATCCAACTGATTCATAAAATTTGTGTGCATCTTTTCGATGAACTCGTGAAATAAGCATTATAAATGTGCAGTCTTTTTCTACTGCTACTTTATCAATACTATTCATTAGCATTTTACCAATTCCCATACGCCTATGATTGTTTGAAACAACAACATTTTCTATAACCATAAATGGTCTACATTCCCCAATTAGTTCCCTATTTAAAACTCCCATTAATGAACCGACTATTTCTTCTTTATACTTTGCACATAAAACTATATAATCAGGATTATCTTTCATCCAACCATAAACTTCATTCATCTTTATTAAATCAGTATTCATACCCTCAAACCCATTATCATATAATATCTTTAATCCTTCTAAATCATTTTTACATATTGGCATTACTGTTACCATTTTTAACCTCCAAGTTTGTTCATAATATCTAACAAGTGTGAATTATCCTTTATCATGCAATTCCACAGAAATCTTCCTGCGTAGTATATTCTTCAACAGACCTAAAATGTCTCATAACATTTCCTGTTGCCGACGTTCCTGAACCTTAGCGCGACGCGCTTGGTTCAGGAATGTGCCTTGAAGTTGAACAAATCAACCTATATATAGATTATAAGTCATAAATTTACACATTGCCACATAAAAAAGTCGCTAGCCAAGGC
>JACMJL010000189.1 GCA_014380625.1 Clostridiaceae bacterium | reverse complement strand
AGGGTAAAATGTTCTATTTTCTAGTGTCGCTGGTCTAATAATTAAATTTCTCATAATACCTACCTCCTTCTTAAAATTTAGTTTAAGTGAATTGCAGTGCAACCTACTATTAAACTATGCATTCAAATAGTAAATTATTACAGTGTATTTGTCAATATTTTCATAAATAATGTAATATTGTTTTAATATATCCTGTTTTAACCTTTAATTTCTTTTTTATAAAGAATGTATGAATAAATAACAGGGCAAAAAGAAACTGCCATTATAATTCCAAAGTATAAGGCTGCTGATATGCTTCCCCCAATAAACGAAAGTCCTATCATTAAAAAACCTGCAATAAACCAAAGAACTCCACTTAATCGATGTGTTTTATACCACACCTGTTCACTTGACAAAGTCCACGGAGTCTTAACACCAACAAAGTAATTATGCTTTAATTTCGGCATCACATTGCCAATAACTACAAATAAAACGCCCATCATTAACTTAACAAAAACATCTACCTTCATTGTGTTATTCCCAAGGGCTGTAGTTAAAGTAATAAAGTTCAAACTTACAAAAACCAAAACCGACGCAAGAATTATAGCAAAATAGGAACCTTCGAAGTCTTTGTAATTATTCTTTTTAGGATCTATTTTGGGTAGCAATTGCATCATAATAGGTGCCAAAATTGGAATTAGAGGTAACAGAAAAGCATAGGGCATTTTTGCTCCATAGGAATCTATTTCGCCCATAGCATTCCAATGCATTGGAATCTGATTTGGAAGCTTATCGTATACAATTAATGTAATAATAAGCGGCAATACAGCTATTGCATATAGCACAAGATATTTTAGTTTACTTTCTTTCATTTTTTAAAATCCCCTTTCAATGATATGAACCATGTAAGCAAATCGTCAAATACGGATGAATTCAGCTCGTAGTAAATAAATTTTCCTTCTTTTTTATCTGAAACAAGACCCGCCGCCCTTAGTACTGCTAAGTGGTGTGAGACTGTGGCTTGTGACATCTTAAACTGGGCTGCAATGTCACCTGCCGACAATGAACCACTTTTTAACATGTCAAGTATTTCTCTTCTCGTTTTGTCAGAAAGAGCTTTAAACGTCTGTTGCAAACTCACCACATCACCTCTCAAAAACACATTTAGATAATCATATATATATACTACCTCATAATTTAAAGAACTGCAAGATACATTTAGATTATAATCTAAATGTATCTTGCAGTTCTTTCTTCTACTGGGTTAGCACATAGAAATTGTACTGGAATAGCACATAGAATCGGATAATTTAGTCTACTTTAAAGTAACTTCTGGCATTAAATTATCCCAAATAGCATAGCTGTACTCCATTTCATTTGAACCCTTCAGAGTACTATAACTAATTTCATATGTAAGATCAATTTTGTGTCTTGTACCCTTTACAGGGTCTGGAGTGAAGATTGAATCATATTTTACGCTTAAGTTATTAATTCTTACCATGCCTAAATATATTATAAGAGGATCATAAGGCAATTCCCCTGTATAAAAAAGTCTTCTATTTTGAGTTTTATTATCAATCAAATCTGCTTTTAAGGCTTGTTCAATCCTGTCTGT
>JACMJL010000188.1 GCA_014380625.1 Clostridiaceae bacterium | reverse complement strand
TAATCATATGGCCTCCTTCGTAATTGTGTCCCACTGTAGTTCCCATGTTAAATCCAGTATGAGTGAAAAGCGTCATTATAAGCCAAATACCAGTAATAACTATTAATACTCCAATAAACAATTTTAAAATAGACTGAGCATTTGTATCATTCATCCTTATACCTCCTAGTCTTCAATTAAGAATTTCTTATTCTCATCTATATAACAAGCAAGAACCATGCCAACTAAAATAGCTTAGTAAACGCTCATATAAAGCTCTTTTAAATACCAATTGTTTGAATTTCTACACTAGCATGTGTGATTATGGACATGTCTACACAAGAAAAAAAGTGATCTTAAATTTCAAGATCACTTTTGATATTTCTTTATCTATTAATTTGACTCAAAAGAATCAATATATCCTTTCATTTGTTCTAAACTCATGGCACCAATCTGTTGATTTACAATATAGCCATCTTTATCAATAAACAAGGAAACAGGAATAGAACTTATCCCATATGCACTTGCTATTTCATTTTTTTCATCTAATAAAACCTTAAAATTATATTGATTCTCCTTGATAAAGTTTGTTACTGTTTTATTATCTTCGCCGATGTCAATAGCCAATATGACAAGGTCACCATCTTTTGTTTCTTGGTATAGTTTTTCTATTTCAGGCATCTCGCTTCGACATGGAGGACACCAGGTTGCCCAAAAATTCAAATAGACATTTTTTCCTCTGTAATCCACTAAAGAAACTTCATTCCCATTTAGATCCTTTAAAGTAAAATCAGGTGCAAGGACTTTTTCAGGAGGGGTATTTCCCTTCAGCTGCCAACCACTATCACTGGTAATGTTTTGTTCTGTGCCTAAATCCGTATTTGCTGCATTTGTATTTGTTGTGTCTATATTCGTTGCATTCGTATTTTCTGCATCCTTTTTTCCTTGATCATTTTTCACTGTATAGACAGCAAAGAATATGAGTGCTATAGATAATATCCAAATAACGATGTTTTTTTTCATCATTGATCTCCATTCTTTTAAACGTTTATGAAACTAAAGAAGCGACTCATTATATTAACCTTATTGGTAAATACCATAACACCCATCAAAATAACAATTATGCCACTAATAACAGATATAGTTGGAAGATATGGGGTAATCTTGCGAAAGTATTTCGATAGTGAATCTATCGCAAATGCTGTTAGTAAAAATGGTACTGCTAATCCTAATGAGTACACAACTAGGAGCAGAATTCCTTTATTAATAGTATCCATACTACCAGCGTAGATGAGTATTGAGGATAAAATAGGTCCTATACAGGGTGTCCAACCAGCAGCAAATGCCATTCCCATTAATACAGAACTGAATTTACCCTTGAATTCGAATCGCGATAAAAAACGCTTTTCTGAATAAAATATTTTTATTTTAAATAGTCCAGTAATATGTACTCCAAATACGATGATTAAAATTCCACCTATTTTTCGAAATACCTCTTGATTACTAATCAATAATTTACCAAGTGTACTAAATGAAGCTCCCATGATAATAAATATAATCGAAAAACCGATTACAAAGCCAATAGATTTGTATAAGGCATTTAACTTTGCTTTGCCAGTATTTATATCTTTTATACTTGATCCCGTTAAATAGGTAATATATGCAGGGACTAAAGGAAGAACGCAAGGCGATAAAAAAGAAAGTAAGCCAGCAGAAAAAGCTAGCATTAGCGAGACATTATTCAAGTGGATCCTCCTTCCTAAAAAAATAAGGTACTACCCTATAAGGATAATACCAAAATCTTATGGAGATATTGTGAAGATTTAAAAATAGCTGAGTATTTCTCTTTGAAAAT
>JACMJL010000023.1 GCA_014380625.1 Clostridiaceae bacterium | reverse complement strand
ACTTTTATATCTGCTATTGGTCCAAAATACTCTTTTTTTGTATTTTGATCAAATATTCTATTTTTATCAATTAAGATAACTCCATTTTCTTTGTTTAGCTTCTCTATATCAATATTTCCTGACTTCAGATATTTTTTAGATACTTCTAAAGAATCCTTGTCATAAATGGAAATTGAACTTTCTATAAGAGTTTTTTCCTCACCATCTAAAGTAGTTTTTATATATATATTTCCAATGTCTTGGATTTTTTTAATCTGGCTATTTGGATTAACTGCCATGTGGAAAAAAAGCGGGTTATATCCTCTATATACCTTATCCACTGACTTCAGGTCTTTAATAGCATCTTCTATTTTATTATCAATGTATGATACTTCTGCTCTATCCCTATAATCATTTACAACAGTGAAATGAATATCTTTTGATTCATTAAGTTCCTTTGTTATATTTAGGGACATATCCATTAAGGATTTAAAGGTAATAAATAACACTACACTTATTACTATCGAGAAAACAGTTATTCTATATCTTTTCCGATTTCTCTTTATATTCTTAGAGGCCAGAGCTCCTTCGAATCCAAATATTATTTGAGTAAGCTTATTCTTTCTCCTCTTTATTTTTTCCTTTGTAATAGAAGTTCTACCACTTATAGCATTTAGTGGTGAAATCCTTCCTGCAAAGAAGGCTGGTACTAATGCAGATAGGTATATCGATATTAATCCCACTACCCCACTAAAACATAAAATCATTGGTGATATGGAAATCTTTAAGGGCATAACTGAATCTGCACCAATTAATTTAAATGCAATCTTAATTCCATTAATAGCTATGATGCTACAGATTAATCCTAGTGGTATAGATATTAATGCAAGAATTGTGGCCTCTCTTAATACGATCTTTCTAATTTGCCTTGGTGTAGTACCTACTGCTCTTAAAAGTCCAAACTGTTTAATTCTTTCCACAACACTTATCTGGAAGGAGTTATATATTACTGCTATAGTTGCTATTAAAACTATGCCAATTATTATTGCTAAAGTCGCCAGTAGGCCTCCCATCCCTGAGTCACCATCTCCCGCTCCTTGCATTTGTAACAAGTAGTCATTTTTCTTAACAGTATCTTTTTCACCTAATTGACTTAACTCCTTTACGGCTATTTTCAGATTTGTTTTTGGACTTATTTCTACTAATAGTGCTGCCTTTCTTTTATCAATATTGTTGTTTTTCGATAGAATTAATCCATTACCCTCTAACTGATTTCGTACATTATCCTCTAATATACCTACAAGGACATATTCCTTATTATCAAGTTTAACATTATTACCGAGCTTAACATCTTTATCAACATATTGTAATACCCATTTTTCCATTGCTACTTCATTTTCTTTTTCTGGTAATCTACCTAGCTTAGCTTTATACGGAAAAAGTTCTAAAGCCTTGTCTGTTGCTGTTATTATGTTAACAGCTAATTTATCCCCTAACTTTATTTCCTCGCCTTTAGTATAAAATCCACTTCTTGAAACCTTAGGATTATTAATTACTTTAGAAATTAATTCTTCATTAGTTTTTTGAAATGCTAAGTGAAATTCTCCACCACTATTTTTAGCATCCTGTATTTGTGAATCTTGCATGCCTTTAAAGAAAAGGCCTATTGTTGATATAAGTGCAACTGATAACATTATTCCAATAATGGTAAGTAAGGTTCTTTTCTTATTTTTCTTTAAATATTTTCCCGTGAGCTGTTTATAGCTAATTATCATTTTTTCCCCTCCTAAACTCATAACGATAGTGTAAAGTTTTTTACACTATTTTTTTATTTAACCTTTATATATCAAGGGTTACAGCGTTTTTTTGAATAAAAAAACAATGACCCCCTTTTTTCTGTTATAATTGAATCTTCGAGAACCCAAAATAACACATAAAGGATGTCATTGCATGGATTCAATTATAACTTATTTAGTTTTATATAACAAATACCTTTTGAAAGAAATTTCTAAATTACTTATATTTATTTCTCTGAATATTCCTATTAAACAATGGGCCTTTGAGGATTCTCATAGTCCAGAATACCAAAAATTTAAGGTAGACAAGCTCCCCAGAATCTTTAATCCGGACCCTGTAGATTACCAGTTACTTTTGGCTTATTATAAACACAAGTATAATAAAATAGTTACTCCAATAAAACGTAGATCTGATAGTGCTACTGTTTCTGAAGCTATCGTATGCCCTCGTTGTGGTGCTCCGCATCTATACATCTATAAAAATAATGGTGCTAAGGGTCAGCATGAATGCAAGGTTTGTGGGGAGCTTTTTAGCGAGGCTAATGTATATACTCGACCTCTGTCTTTACGTTGTCCTTACTGTGGGAATATTTTGGTTCCTAAGAAAGACCGTAAACATTTTAGAGTACATAAATGCGTTAACTCCAAGTGTTCTTACTACCGCAGTAATCTTGCTAAGCTGCCTAAAGGCTTAGATTCTGCTGATAAACATAAATATAAGCTTCACTATATCTATCGTGAATTCACCATAGATTTCTTTAAGATGGACTTACATGGACTTCCTTCAAACGCTATCAACTTTAAGTATAAGAAGTTCAATGCCCACATTATGGGTCTTTGCCTTACTTATCATGTTAATCTTAAACTGTCTACTAGGATGACTGCTCACGCCTTAAATGAAGTACACGGAATAGAGATTTCACATACTATGGTTGCAAACTACGCTATGACTGCTGCCGCAGTAATTAAACCTTTTACAGACACTTTTGACTATAAGCCTTCCAATATTCTTTCTGCTGACGAAACCTATATAAAGGTAAAAGGTAAGCATAATTATGTTTGGATTATCATGGATGCCTGTAAAAAATCTATTTTGGGTTATCAGGTATCAGATACTCGTGCTGTTGGGCCTTGTATCCTCGCCATGCGTATGGCTTTTGAAAAGTTCAAAGAATTCCCCAATAAAGCCTTAAAGTTCATTGCAGATGGCTATAGCGCCTATCCTCTTGCCAGTCAACAATGTAAGCTGGAGAAAGGCTGGGACTTTGATGTTACTCAAGTCATAGGACTTACCAACGATGATGCTGTGTCCACTGAATTTCGTTGGGTAAAGCAAGTAGTAGAAAGGCTTAACCGCACCTTCAAAGCCTCTTACCGAGGCACCTGCGGTTATGGAAGTGAGAACGGTGCTCTCTATGGGGTTTCACTTTGGGTTGCTTACTACAACTTTCTTCGCCCTCATCCCTATAATTACTGGAAGCCATTAAACGAGTTAGAGATGTTAAACAACACTGGTAATATGCCTGCCAAGTGGCAGTTGCTTATTTACCTTGGACAACAGACCATACTAAAAATGCAACAAGACAAAGCATCCTAACTACTATCTGTTTTTAGATTTTGAGCCTGAGGTACCACTGAGACATCCAAAAGCATAGCTTTTGGACTTGCCCTTGATGGTATTACCAATAAATGCTACAATGCTGTGAACAAGACTGCGAAACCTATCTGTTTTTGAGTTTCTAGCCGTCGGT
>JACMJL010000187.1 GCA_014380625.1 Clostridiaceae bacterium | reverse complement strand
CTGACTTTCACCTAAAACATTATTCTTTGCATCTAGAGCTTGTGCCTTAATGATATAGTTTCCATAACTTAAATTAGAAACCTTGCAATTCCAATTTCCATTATCATCTAAATCAGCGTTAATTGTTTTACTTCCTATAAGCACAGTTACTTTTACTGCTCCTTTACTTGTTCCTCTAATATAGAATGATGGATCTGTAATCTTATCTCCGTTAACTGGACTAACAATTGAGATAACGTTGTTTGCAATTGGAGTTGTAGGAGTATTTATTGTCATTTTAAGTCCACCATTTGCTCCATCCATGCTTTTTCCAACTACTGTATTTCTCATAATTAAATTGTTAAAAGTTACGGCACCAGTTACACCAGCCGTTGTATTTAAGCCCCAAGTACCTGTTCCATCTAATACTGTGTTATTAAAAGTTGTATTAGTAACAGATTTAGGTCCATATATTGATATTCCTTGGTAAGAGCTATTAAATACATTATTATCATTGAAGTTTACAACCCCAGTAATATCTGAGTTTGCGCAGTTAACCCAAATTGCTCCAAAATCTTGATTAGAGTTATATTCGTGTCCGCCACAACGAACTAGAGTATTTCTTTCAACTAAAGTTGTTCCAGTGAATGCGATTGGGTTGAAGTTCGAGCTTATATTTATACCTGAACCAAAGGAAACTGTATCAAATAATAAGTTATCTTGGATTTTGTTATCAGCACCACCATATACAGCAATATTGTTTGCAAGTATTGGAAACTGGACTGTATTAAATCTTATAATATTGTTTTGACAAGGATCTTTAATAATGCCATCCCAAGTTGCTGACCATACTGCAATAGCATCATCACCTGTATTTCTTACATTAGTCTGCTCAACTACAGAATCTGATGTTCCAGAACATACGTTAATACCATCAGCGAAAACATCTCTAAATCTACTTCCAACTACTTGTAACTCAGAAGTACCACCACTTGTCCAAATAGCGCATTTTGTATGCTCTACCCAAACATTTTGAATAATGTCACCTTTTCCGCCTACTCCTGTTCCAGCAATAACATTTCCATTAGCATCCTTCTTTTCAATACTAGAAAAACCAACTGCCATGGAACTATCATCTCTATGATCTGTAGTACCCGTTAAGGAGAAATCGTAAAACTTACAGTTAGCACCTTCCATATCAAAGGTTGCACCAGGACCACTTAGGTTAGAATACCACATTCCAGCACCTCTAACAGTAACTCCACTAACTGTAATTACATTAGTATTAGGATTATTTAGTACACTGAAGGTACCAATTGGTATCCAAACACCTTTGTTTTGTGCTTTAGCAGCTGCTATGGTAGCTTTAATTGCTGCTGATGAATCAGTTCCATTATTTGCTACTGCACCAAAGTCTGTGATCGATAAGAAATTAGCTGGCATGCTTAAGGCAGGCGCCACTTCTTCCATATCTGCAAAGTCGATGATACAATTTTTAGCTGTAAAATTTGCATCCATTTGAATTCTTACGGTTGCTCCAGCTGGAATTTCACCGAGCATTGCATGAGTTTCATCAAAGAAACGGTGTGCTAATTGCTCTGATGGAGTATTGCTAAATGGATATGATCCATAAATCCAACTGTACTTTGATGTCAATGTAATATCTTGTTTCTTTTTCCCATTTACATATATACTAATTGGAGAAGTAATTCCTTTTCCATCAGTTGAATCTGGAATACTGTATCTTAGAACTATTGAGTTAGCTGGCTTAGCTAGCGTGTATTCAACATATTCTCCGGTCTTATCAAGTATAACGGCTTCTCTGCCTGAAGCTTCTGAAGCTATATCAGTTCTGTAATTTCTACTTGGTCCGATTAGTGTACCATTTGTTACACCATCTTCTGCTTCGTATTCAACATATGGAAGAGTTGCTCCTCTATATGCTATGCTAACACTATTTTCTACTACTAGATTATCCAAAGTTATTTTGCTTGAGTCTACAACATCTCTTTGAATGGTTATAGTATTCACGCCTGATCTTAGATACATAGACATTGTATTAGCTGTCCATGCGTTATCAACCTTTGTAGTTTTAAGCTTAGTTTCATTTAATTTAATTCCATTTACATAAACACTTAATGTTCCAAATTGACTAGAAACATTTGAGTATCTTAGGTTAACATTATAATTGGAAGCTGTTTGTGCATTAACAGTAAATACTGCTCTTGCTCCTACTACATCAAATCCCTCTACATAACCTGTACCTGAGAATCCTTTTTGTGCCGATGCAATCTTAGCTCCAGCTGCTACAAATGCTTTTTCAGCTTCATATATAACATTCCCTGGAACAGCTTCCAGTGTCCACTTAACAACTGTTTTAGCTAATTGAACCCTTGCCTGTCCTGTTATGAATTGTAAATTTTTATCAACTCCAATTGAACTGCTGATAGTCTTAAATCCAGCACTATCTTTTACTAACCATTCTGCACTTGTCATTCCAGCTGTTAAAGTTACACTTTCTACAACACTTGTATCTTTGTTTATGTTTAAGTAATTTCCTGTAGCTCTATTTCTCAATCTTTGGTGACCATTAAAGTCTTCAACCATCCATTGAGCCTTCACATCATTAGAAGCACTCATTTTATAAACAACCATACCGTTGTCATCATATAAATACTTTCCTGCAGTATTTTTAACTGTAACGAAGTTTCCTCCCTCAAAGGCATTAGTTGAAGTTGGACTACCTACATCACCAGTTGGAGGAATAACACCATCTTCTGGATTAGTAACAGCTTCAACTCCCCATTGGGTGGCAGCAATATCACTTCTAGTTAAGTAGCTTTGTGGAAAGCCTAGTAAATCTACTTCATTAATCAATGCAGTTTTTTGTCCTACATTTCTTATTAAATAGTTACCACTTGTAGTGGTATAATCTATAGACCATTGCGCACTTGTCCAACTATCCTGTACTGCTGTACATTCAATATACTCTAAATTGTTCTGAGTTGAAATGTAATGTCCTGTAGCTCTGTTTTTAATTCTCATGTTACCATTGAAAGCTTCAACAGCCCATTGAGAATATTCATTGTTTGCATCTGGTGTACCATAAAGTAAAACACCATTTGCATTTTCATACAAGAAATCATTATTAGCTTTATTCTTTAAACGAACAAAACCAGTAGGTACAGTTAATTGTTTAGCAGTTGTTGGTTCAAACATCATGTGAACGCTACCCCAATCAGTTGCTGTACTCATATTGCTACACTGTGCAGATCCTGTTTGGTCAGATACATGAATATATTGACCTTCTTTGAATACATTTTGAATTATCTGATATCCTCTTGCGCCATCTTCTCCAGGAGCTGCTTCTAGCTTCCATTGAGAAGTTGACCAAGAATCAGGTATTGTGGCACTACATGTTAGAGGATCTGTTCCAGTCTTTACATCTTCAGCTTCTACATAGTGACCTGTTGCCTTGTTCTTAATTCTGTAATTTGTATCTTTTACTTCTAGAATCCATTGTGAAGTCGCATCAGCTACAGCTGGTTGTCCATATTTTACAGTACCCATATCAGCATTATTTGGGTCTACAACCTCATATAGATAGTTGCCCTTCCAAGAATCCCTAATTCTAAAGTAGTTTTGTGTATCACTTGTAAATACATTGTCATAAAAAGGTATGAAATGCCATTGAGGTGTACCCCAATCCTTTGGAATTTCACTCCATTGTAAATAGCCTAACTTATTTTCAACGTGAAGGAAATTCTTTTCATTAGTTACGCTTCTAACATTCTTACAACCATCTTGTTTTCCTGTTGTTAATATAAACTGATCAGTTGTAGCACCATCTTTACTAACTACACATTTAACTGAAGTACTACCATCTTTATTGTCTCCAATATCAATGAAGTGACCAGTTGCTCTGTTTTTAATTCTTCTTTGTCCATTAAGTTCAGATGCTGGATTTCCATCTTGATCTACAACTATCCATTGTGATCTAACGTCTGACTCAGGTACATTACCATATTTAACAACTCCACTTTCTTCATATAAGAACATTCCTCTGTAGTCATTAGAAATTCTTACATAAGGTGTAGCCTTAACAATTACTGGAACTGGAGTCATGTAATCTTGTAGTTGCCACTGAGCACTTCCCCAAGTTGGATCTACCTTATGACCTTCTACAAATCCGGTTCCTTCTTTATCGCCTGCTAATTGACCTTCTACATTAAGCACATAATCATTAGCACTATAAGATACACTCTTAATTACCTTAAATGAAGCATCTGAAGCAACGACAATATTCCATTGTTGATCCAGATCAGCATCTGCTTTAGCTAAAACTGATACATGTTTTTGCCATGCATCAGAACCAGTACCAATATTTTTATCAGAAATATAATTTCCAGTTCCTCTGTTTTTAATTCTCTGATGTCCATTAAAGTCTTCAATTAACCACTGATAATTCTTATCCTCGGTAGTAGGGTAACCATATTCAAGAGTTCCCTTTCCATCATCAAACATATATTGATTTGGTTTAAATGAATTCTTTATTCTTACGTAATTTTCTGTTGGTACAACTGTTAATAGCCATTGTGGACTTCCCCAAGTAGCATCAACTTGATGACCTTCAACATAACCTTCACCTGGATTATCACCTGCTAACTGTCCCTCTATGTTTAGTACATAGCCACTAGCACTATAGGTTACGCTTTTGAATACTTTGTAAATTGTTGCTTTTCCCCCACTCATACCAACTGACATATCCCACTGCTGATCAGTACTGTCTGAACCAGCTAAAACTGATACATGAGATTGCCACGCTTCTTCGTTTTTACCGATATCTGTATCAGAAATATATTTTCCTGTAGCTACATTTTTTATTCTCTGATGTCCGCTAAAGTTTTCCACTATCCATTGAAACTTTTGATCTCCAGAAACTACGTTTCCGTACATAAGTGTTCCATTGTTGTCAAATAAATATTCAGAAGTCTTCCAACTATTTGATATCCAAACAGCTTTCCCAGTAACATCTGGTGTTGGGAGTGTTGTTGGATCAACTTCTATCCATTGTGAAGTTCCCCAGGTTGCTGTGGGTCCTTCTGAACATTCAGCCCAACCTGTTTGTCCTTCAACATGAAGATAGAAAGTCTTATCCACACTCTTAAATACATCTGTAGCGCCTTTGGTTAAATCCCATAAAGCATTGGTCTGAACATCTGTTACGCTTGTAGCTGGTAATTTACTTTGCCAGTCCACTACTCCTGCAGTTGTAACATAATGCCCTGTTGAAAGATTCTTAAGTCTTTGATGCCCACTAAAATCTTCAATTAACCATTGATAATGTTTATCCTCACTATTTGCTGTACCGTACTTTACAAATCCATCAGCATCTTCAAATAAATACTGATCTTTGTGAAAACTATTCTGTAAAGCTATTGGTTTTGCAACTGGTGGAGGTGGTGGGCCTGTTGTAGGATCAACTTCTATCCATTGAGCAGTTCCCCAGCCTGCTGTAGGTCCATCTGATGCTTCAGCCCAGCCTATTTGTCCTTGTACATGAAGGTAATTATTATTAGCTACACTCTTAAATACATCATAAGTTGCTCCTACAGTTACATCCCATAAAGCATTTGTTTGGTCTGCTGTTACCACTGTAGATGGAACTTTGCTTTGCCAATCAACTACTCCTGCTGTTGTAACGTAATGACCTGTTGATTTATTCTTTAATCTTTGATGCCCATTAAAACTTTCAATTACCCATTGATAATGTTCATCAACATAGTCTATTTTACCGTATTTTACTAATCCATCACCATCTTCAAATAAACACTGTTCAGGATAATAGCTATTCTTTAAAATTATTGATTTTGGAACTGGTGTAGGATCAACTATTTTCCATTGTGCAGTTCCCCAGCCTGCAGTAGGTCCATCCGATGCTTCCGCCCAGCCTATTTGTCCTTGAACATGAAGGTAATTATTATTAGCTACACTCTTAAATACATCATAAGTTGCTCCTACTGTTATATCCCATAAAGCATTTGTTTGATCTGCTGTTACCACTGTAGATGGAACTTTGCTTTGCCAATCAACTACGCCTTCAGTTGTAACATAATGGCCAGTCGCAACATTCCTAATTCTTTGATGGCCATTATAATTTTCTATGACCCATTGATAATGTAAATCTGTATTATTCACAGCACCATATTTTGCAAAACCATCTGCATCTTCATATAAATATTCACTTGGATAATAGCTATTCTGTAAAATCACTTGCTTTTCAACTGGAGGAGTAACTACTTTCCATTGAGCAGTTCCCCAGCCTGCTGTGGGTCCATCCGATGCTTCAGCCCAGCCTATTTGTCCTTGTACATGAAGGTAATTATTATTAGCTACACTCTTAAATACATCATAAGTTGCTCCTACTGTTACATCCCATAAAGCATTTGTTTGGTCTGCTGTTACCACTGTAGATGGAACTTTGCTTTGCCAATCAACTACTCCTTCAGTTGTCACATAATGGCCAGTCGCAACATTTTTAATTCTTTGATGCCCATTATAATCTTCTATGACCCATTGATAATGTAAATCTAAATTATCTACAGCACCATATTTTGCAAATCCCTCAGCATCTTCAAATAAATACTCACTTGGGTAGTAGCTATTTTGAAGTAATACGTTGCTTGGTGGCGGTGTTGATAGAATCGTATTTTGTCCTTGTGCTGCTGCAAAACTCGTAGATACCTGTGTAAAAACAAGTATCACTGAAAGAAAATAGGCTAAAAGGTTTTTCAAAGGTTTCTTGATTTTCAAGTTTATCCCTCCATATTAAATATTTTACAATGTAATTTCTCATTAGTTTTAAAATTAAATATCTTGAATAGTAGTATTGATTTTCCCTCCTATCCCTGCATTAATATATTAATAATTTACAATGACTTCCTAGCCCTCATTAATAGTGTTATCATCTAAATCACTGCAAAAATATTACAAAAATTAATTTTATATATGTAATTAAGTTGTGGTAACGTTTGCATAGTATTGTTTATTAAGCATGTTATACCTATGTATCAATAGTCTCTCGATACATAGGTATTTCATATATACAAAATTTAAAGTATCTTTGACCTAGCCCTTTACGGAACCATTGGTTAATCCATTTACTACACCCTTTTGTAAAAACATATACAGAGCAGTAACTGGCCCTGCTACTATAAAGGAAGCTGCCGCAAATAAAGGCCAAGGTGTGGCTCTCATATCTCCACCCATGGTGGTAAGCCCCATGGCAAGTGTAGTTTTATTAGGGTCAGAGATAAACATAAATATTCCAGCAAAGTCTGTCCAAGGTCCTAAAAATATAATAACAGTAGTTACTGCTATTGCTGGTTTTGAAAGAGGTAGGATAATGGAAGCGAAGATCCTAAATCTACTAGCGCCATCCACTGTTGCAGCCTCATCCAAATCTCTAGGAATGGTATCAAAGTACCCCTTTAAATTCCAAATCGCAAAAGTCTGTCCACCTGCAGTATATAAAAGTATCATACTTAAATACGTATTTGTAAGTTTTAAGGATTGAAATAGTAAATACTGTGGTAGTAATGATGCTGTCATTGGTAGCATCATGAAAAGAATAAACATAAACATACCTGTCTTTTTTCCAGGGAAAGTGAATCTTGAGAAACCATAGGCCGCCATAACGGCAAAGCTTAAAGTAGTAACTGTAGAAACTCCGGCAAAAATAAGACTGTTTTTTATCCACATTGTAAAATTAGCTCTTTGTAAGATGTCAACATAATTATTTAAGGTAAAATGTTGAGGAAATAATGTAAATGAAGTTGATACTAAGCCTCTACCCTTCTCTAAAGAAAGTTCCATTATCCACCAGGCAGGTACCAATGTAAATAAAGTGAATATAAACAAGAATATATAGCTAAAGCCATCTTCTATAATTATGTTTTTCTTAATTTTTTTTGCCATTACATTATACCTCCTCTAAAGT
>JACMJL010000186.1 GCA_014380625.1 Clostridiaceae bacterium | reverse complement strand
TGTGAAATCGTTGTCAATTTATATATTATATTTTTGTATGACTATACCGCTTACTAAAGTTTAGTACCAGATTTAAACGAAGTGTCTAATCTCCATTTTTAATCTTATATATCTCTGTTCAAATTTTAAAACCTTTTATAAACACTTTGCAAATTTAACTGGAATTAAACAACATTTTAGAGTTAGTCCCTATAACAGAACAGAAGAAAACAATATAGATTTAGCCTATAGCTATCGAAGATCTGTAGAAGAGTGGCTTCTTAAATTTCAGGGCGTAGCTAGCAAATATTTAAATAATTATTTGTCTCTCTATAATTGTCTGAGAAAAAATAATTTTATAAAGGCTTTAAGATATGTAAATATCAAAGAAAATTATACAAGTATAATTAAATAAGACAATATAGTGTTAGTTTCTTTTCATGCAAATGATGAATCAATGCTTCGTCCTATTACGGTAATCATTAATCCCAAAACAAGGACTCCAGAAGGAATCGGAATAAGAAAATAGCATCATAACTAAATACTAATAATTAAAGAGGCTGTCTCAAAATTTTGAGACAGCCTCTTTAATTTAATAATATTTTCACTATTATAATCAACTAAAAATATTAACACAGACACATGACTACAATACTTATTTAACTACATCACCATAGAATTATATTATTAATTTTTTTGCTGTATTTTTTCTGCAATTTCATTTAAATAAATCCATCTTTCCATCTTTTCTTCTAAACTTGTCTCTAGTTCTTCCTTATCCTTTAGTAGCTTTTGTAATAGGGTAAAATCTGAACCAGCTTTACCAATAAGAATTTCAATTTCGGCTATTTGTTCTTCTAAATCTGAAATAATAAAATCTATCTCATCAAATTCACGTTGCTCCTTAAAGGTAAACTTCAAACTTTTCTCCCTTTTGTTAGGCTGATTACTGACATCAACCATGTCTTTATTTTTATTAATTACTTTATTTGAAGTTACTTCATTTTCCTTAATTATCTCTTTTACTTCAGAATAGTTACCTGTATACTTTGTTATTTTAGCGTTTCCTTCAAAACAAAATATTTTCAAAGCAATTCTATCTAAAAAATATCTATCATGTGACACCGTAATTACTGCCCCTTGAAACTCATCTAAATAATCTTCTAAAATAGTTAAGGTCTGAATGTCTAAATCATTAGTAGGTTCATCTAAAAGCAGGATATTTGGAGACTCCATCAATACTCTTAAAAGATAAAGTCTTCTTTTTTCTCCTCCGGAAAGTTTTGAAATAGGCGTCCATTGATCAGTAGACAAAAAGAGAAATCTTTCTAACATCTGGGAAGCACTTATCTTGTACCCATCAGCCGTAGAAATAAATTCTGCTCCTTCTCTAATATATTCAATAACCCTTTGATTATCATCCATGTGGTAAGTTTCTTGTGAATACACTCCAATTTTAACAGTTTCTCCGGTTTCAATAATACCTGAATCCAGACTAAGTTTTCCGCTAATTAGATTTAATAATGTAGATTTTCCGCTTCCATTTGGCCCTATAATACCAACTCTATCATTTCTTAAAAGGATATAATTAAAATCCTCTATCAAATTAACTCCATTAAAACCTTTACTTATATGTTGAAGTTCTATTATTTTTTTACCTAGTCGACTACCTGCAACAGAAATTTCTATCTTATCTTCAGAAATATCTATCTTGTCGTTTTCTAGCTGATCAAATCTATCAATTCTAGCCTTCTGTTTTGTTGTTCTAGCCTTTGCACCTTTTCTAATCCAGGCGAGTTCCTTTTTAAATAGACTTGCTCTCTTTTTCTCATTTGTAAATTCTATTTCTTCTCTTTCTAATTTCTTTTCTAAAAAATTACTATAACTCCCCTTATAAGTAAAGAGTTTACCTCCATCTATTTCAATTATCTCATTTACCACCCTATCCAGAAAATATCTATCATGGGTAATCATTAATAAGGCGCCTTTTCTTTTGTTTAAATACTGCTCTAACCAATCAATAGAATCATTATCTAAATGGTTAGTGGGCTCATCAAGGATTAATAAATCAGAGGGGTTAATTAATGCTGCTGCCAAGGCTATTCTTTTTTTCTGCCCTCCTGACAAGGTCCCCACCTTAGCATCAAAGTCTGATACTCCCAGCTTTGTAAGAATTATTTTAGCCTCATTTTCTAGTGTCCAGGCATCTATTAGGTCCATCTCATGGGTAAGTTTAATTATTTTATCATTATCTATAATAGTATGGTTAATTGCCTTCTCATATTCTCTTATTAACTTCATGGCAGGTGTATCACCTTTAAAAACCTGTTCTAACACTGTGGCTTCAAAATCGAAAGTAGGATTTTGTCTTAGAAACTCCATGGTGACAGAATTTCCTTTTGTGATTTTGCCTTCATCTAGAACTTCAACGCCAGCAATAACTTTTAATAAGGTGGATTTCCCAGTGCCATTAATACCTATTACCCCTATCTTATCGCCCTCACTAATTCCTAAATTTATATTATTAAATAGTTTTTTTTCACTATAACTTTTCGAAATATTTTCTGCGCTTAAAAAATTCATAATTCTCCCTTTTACTCTTCATTTTAATTATCATTATTTCTTTATATCATAATAAATCCAAAAGAGCAAATTATAATTTTTATTTTGGTACTAATAGCTTACACTTCCTTCCTCATAAGCTGGTACTTCTAGCTTGCCACTAGAAGTATTAATATAAATGATTTTGGATTAGACTGTTTATTTACTTTTTCACTATATTCATGGATAAGTACATATTCCCCACTAAACATAGATTTAATAAAATGGGTGGTGGTAAAGATTAAATTATACCTTTATAAAAAACAAAAGAAGAAAAACCGCATTATGCAATTCTCCTTCTTTTCTATTTAAAAAGTATTTTTTTGGTCTTGGTGAAATAATTATTCTGTTATAACTACCTTATCTAAAGTATCCTCTTTTACACTTGTCTTTTCTTTTCCGTAGAAACCCTTGAATACAACCCAAGCAAGGAGAGTTGATAGTGCTGCAAACCATATAGGAAGATTTAAATTGATGGAAGTTACAAAACCTGCAATAATTGGAGGAATTGCTTGGGCTACAGAGGAAATAGATTGATTTATACCAAGGATTTCACCTTGCTTGTCTATATCTGTCAAATTTGAAATAAGGGCGGTACCATTTGGCTGATTAAGACCTTGAAATATAGCTATAAAAGGAACAATGAAATATAACCAAAACCTATCTTTGGGTATTAATAAAAACGGAAAGCTAAAGGCTAAAAGAATTATAGAAACACTTAATATTTTTACTGAATTAAACTTCTTAGCTAAAGGTCTTAATACTGCACCTTGAGAAATAGCAATCCACAGCCCCAAATAAGCAAAAAAATCGCCAACTTGGGATTGAGTAAATTTAAATTTTCCATACAAAAAAACTTGAAAAAATTGAGTAAAGAAGTTAAAACCTACTGTTAAAAGAAAAACCACTAAAAACATTACCCTTAAATTTTTATAACTAAAAGCCTTACCAATATTACTAAATCCAGTGAAGATCCTAACCTTAGTTTCTCTTTTTTCAACTATGGTTTCAGGAAAATTGAAAATAACCAATAAAACATTTATAGTAGCTAAAAATATAGAAAGATAGAATGGCGTTGCATAAGTAAACCAACTTACTATATCTGAATCTGAAAGTTTACCACCTATATAGGGTCCAATGATAAACCCTAATCCAAAGGCCATTCCAATTAATCCAAAATTTCTAGATTTTGTTTCTTTCGTACTTATATCTGCAATAGCGGACTGAGCAATTGAAATGTTACCACCAGTGAAGCCATCTAGCGATCTTCCTAAAAACAAAAGAAAAATATTACTTGTAAGTATACCTAATATAAATACTGCATAACCCACAACAGTTCCTATTAATGATATAATAAGGAGTTTTTTTCTACCGTTGCTATCGGCAAGAGCACCTAATATAGGGGCTCCAAAAAACTGTGCTAGGGGATAGGACGCTATTAAAAATCCATACAATAGTGTTCTAGCTGAATAAGAGAAGGTTATAGGTAAAATACCTCCAATTGGATCGAGAATTAATGCTGGAAGTATTGGGATAATAATTCCTAAGCCTAAGAGATCTAAAAACACAGTGAAGAATATTGTCACTATGGAATATCTTTTATTTTTTACTAAAATCCCCCCAAACTTTATTATAATTGATTTTACCTCTCTTCTATACTTTTTATTATATTGTAAAGAGTTCTATTTACTTTTGTATCTACTCCGTACTTTTCACCCATTTCACACACTTGGCCACTAAACATCTCAACTTCAGTTTTTCTTCCAGCTTCAATATCTTGAAGCATGGAGGTCTTATTTTTGGGATCAAGGTTTTTTAAAATATCATTAAAGTCTTTAATATCATCCTCTGTTAAGTTAATTCCAACCTTTTGAGACAACTCAATTACTTCCTTCATTGCAGTTTCCATAAGCTCTCTTGCTTCCTTAACCTTATTGAATATCTCATAAGGTGCCTTAAGTACTGCAGATGCCTGATTTATACCTACATTCACCATAAACTTCCACCACAAGGTTTTAATCATATCTTCAGGAATACTATAAGAAATATTTGCACTTTCAAAAATCTCTTTAATTGCTTCAACCCTAGATGAATTAGTTAAATTAATTTTTTCTCCAAAATTGACTTTTCCAGTACTTGAAAACCGTATTTTATTACCTTCTCGAACAGCATCAATACCCACACACATTCCATACAACATTTTATCCATGCCGAATACTTTACCAATTATCTCTTCACTAGAAATTCCATTTAGCAAGGACAGTATAATAGTATCTGGCCCAACAAAATTTTTCATATTTTTTATAGCTTCCTCTAAATGATGATATTTAACAGAAACTATAATTAAATCAGCCTGTTTGCCAATAACTTCAGGTGAAACATAATTAAAATTGTACTCCTTATTATTTATTATTAAACCCTTGCTCCTATACCTATTAGTTCTTTCTTCATCAGCAATTACATTAATAATTTCAGGATCTAAATCCCGCAACTTACTTGCATAGGCACAACCGATACCACCTAATCCAATCAAATAAATGTTCTCAATTTTTTTCATTAATATCCCCCCACTTTTATAAGTTAATTAGCAATTTCATTCTTCAAATAATTATATTTATAAAGCACAGCTTTAATTGCAGAATAGGATATTTCTTTTGGAAGAGCTTCCTTTATAGGCTTTAATGTAATTGCCCCTAAAGATTTTATTGTGTTTAAAATTATATCTTCTTTACCTTCAGGGATAAAAATATCTAAATCCACCTCTAAACCCTCTAAATAACAGTCCACAAGGTGATTCTCTACTGTCGTAATAGCAATTTCCCGTTCTATTGAAATGTCCTCCATTGAATTACCTTCTGAATATAGGTTATAAGTAACTATATGACTCTTGACTTTTTCCTCTTTTTTACTTGTTACTGCACGCACAACTTCTGGCTTAGAGTTATTTTTTAAAATATTATTTTCTAGCATATAACTTTCTATAATGCTAATGAAGTCCTCTCCATACTTTTCTAATTTTCTTTCTCCAACACCCTTGATCCCTTTGAAATCAATAGCACTGCAAGGTAAAACTGTACACATTTCATTAAGCGTAGCATCATGAAAAATAACGTATGGTGGAATTTTCTCTCTTTGAGAAATTTCTTTTCTTAGTTCTTTTAACCTTGATAACAGATCCTCTTTAATCTCAACCTTTGTCTCTACCTTATGCAATTTCATAAATACCTTTTCACGACTCTTTAAAACTGCACTAGACTTGTTACTTAGCTTCATAACGGCGTATTCACTCTCAGTTAGCTTTAAATATCCATCTGCAATTAATTTATTTAATATTAATTGAACATTTTCTCGCTTATAACTCTTCATTAAGCCATAAGTAGAAACACTATTTAATCCATAATCCAATACCTTTTTGTTTTCAGAGCCCTTAAGCACATCAATTATTATATTTTTACCATATCTTTCTTGAGTTCTATAAACACAGGATAATATCATTTGAGCCTCAAGTGTTATATCCTTAAGTTCTCTAGAATCATTACAAATACTACAATTTCCACAAGTATCTTTTATGTCTTCTTCTCCGAAATAAGAAAGTATATACTTCCTTAAACAGGTTGATGTATAACAGTAATCCACCATAAACTGAAGTTTTTTATACTCAAAAGCCTTTCTTTCCTCGCCTAAATTCGATTGATCTATAAAGAACTTTTGTATATATAAGTCTCCAGGATTAAAAAGAAGTATACACTCACCTGCTTCTCCATCTCTACCCGCACGACCAGCTTCTTGGTAATAAGCTTCGATAGTTTTAGGCATATTATAATGAATTACATATCTAACATTTGATTTATCAATCCCCATACCAAATGCATTCGTGGCAACCATAATATCTAAATCATCATATATAAAGGCTTCTTGCATTTTAATTCTTTCTTCATCTGATAAACCAGCATGATACAAACCAGCCTTATATCCCTCTTTTATAAGAAACTCGTAGATATTCTCTACTTCTTTTCTTGTGGAAGCATATATAACACCAGAGTTTGTTTTATTTTGTCTTATATAATTTCTAATAAATTCTTTCTTATTTTCTCCAACAATAACAGAAAAACATAAGTTACTTCTATCAAACCCAGTTACATGTATTTCCGGAGTTCTTAATTGTAGTAATTTAATAATGTCTTCTCTAACCTGCGCTGTAGCTGTTGCTGTTAGGGCCATAACCACTGGTCTGTTGCTAAAACCATTAATAAAGTTTGAAATTCTAGTGTAGCTTGGTCTAAAGTCATGTCCCCAATGAGAAACACAATGTGCCTCATCTACTGCTATTAAAGAAACTTTTAAAGCATCTAATCTATCTATAAAACTAGGCGACTCTAGTCTCTCTGGAGCCACATATAAAAGCTTAAATTCACCTTGTGAGGCCTTATAAAGCCTATTATTAATTTCATTGTTTGATAAAGAACTATTTATAAAGGTTGCTTCAATGCCAATACTATTTAAATAATCCACTTGATCCTTCATTAAAGCTATCAATGGGGAGATTACTATAGTTATACCTTCAAAAATCATGGCAGGAAGTTGATAGCAAATAGACTTACCTCCACCCGTTGGCATTATTATCAAGGTGTCTTTTTTATTTATCACACTAGTTATTGCTAAGTTTTGTCCACCCTTAAACTCATCAAAACCAAAATATTTCTTTAATACCTTTTTACAATCATCTATCATAGTTTTCTCCTACCTAAATCATATTTTAATAAAAATTATACCCATATTTTTAAATATTATCACCATAGAAGTTATTTAACAACAAAATAATTTAAAGTTTTTACTTGCTCCCAAATACTTATTAATTAATATTAATTATTAATTAATATTGACTTTAACTTATGCAAGGGTTATTATAATATTATAAAACATATTTTAGGAGGAAAATTATTATGAAACATGAATTATTAAATTTAAATTATAATTATAATGCATTAGAACCATATATAGATGAAGTTACTATGTCTATTCATCACTCTAAGCACCACGCAGCATATGTAAACAATTTAAATGTTGCACTGGAAAATTACCCTGAACTTCAAGGAAAATCTGTAGAGGAATTAATACTTTCCTTAGATTCACTACCTGAGTCTATCAGTACTATAGTTAGAAATAATGGTGGCGGACACTATAATCATAGCTTCTTTTGGACCTTATTAAAACTTAATCCAGGAGGAAAACCTATTGGAGATTTAGGTGTAGCTATTGATAAAACCTTTGGTAGTTTTGATAGCTTTAAAGAAACCTTTAGTAAGGCTGCTACATCAAGATTTGGAAGTGGGTGGGCTTGGCTAGTTTTAGATTCAAAGGGAGATTTAAAGGTTACCTCTTCAGCAAATCAAGACAATCCTATATCAGAAGGTTTAAAACCTATACTTGCCTTAGATGTTTGGGAGCATGCATACTATCTTAAATATCAAAATAAACGGCCAGATTATATTTCGGCTTTCTGGAATGTGATTAATTGGGAAGAAGTAAATAGATTATATAAGCTTAAAAAAGCTTAATATTAAAAGTAATGGAACTGTGTCAAAATAAAATGATTAATTATTTTGAGACAGTTCCATTTTTTAATCAACTTCTTGATATATAATATTGTTTTTATTAAGCTTAATTGATGCTTGTATATACTTTTTCGACAAGAGATCCTCTCCAATTGCTTTGTATAGAAATGCAATTTTAACATAAGTATCATCAAAGGTAGAATTTATTTTTAATGCAGCTTTAAAACAATTTATTCCTCTTTTTAACTCCCCTTGAGCACTATATATAATGCCCTTATTATATATAGCTTCTTCCATTAATGGATCTATCCTTAGAGCTTTATTTAAACTCTTAAGTGCTAAGGTATACTTATTTAAGCTGGTTAATACAAGTCCTCTTCCATTAAGTCCTCTAATATTTTTTCCTTCTAATTCAATTACCTTATTATAATATGCTAAGGCTTCAAAATCCTTATATTCGCTATAAAATTTTTCGCCCTGTAGTAGATAGTCTTCTATAGTTTCACAACATTCCTCTGTTACAATCGATAGATCTTCTTCTGTCATTATCTTATTTAAAGGTTGCATTTTATAATTCTCTATATAATCAAGTATGTCCTTCATGCCTTCTACTGCAGGATTCTTTTCTAAATCTAATAATAACAAGGAAGAAGTGGTAATCTGGCTAAACTCAACTCTATTATTAACATCTAGCAAAATACAGTCTTTAGCTTTTGCTTTAATATTGTAAGCCATTTCATATCTTCTAGCATTGAATATAGCTTTAACGATGCACTTTTTGTAAACTTGTGCTTTTTTATACCACCCAATAATTTTACCTTTCGAGACCCAAACCACTAGAATATTTTTCGCATTAAGGTCTTCTAATTCAATGTTTTTAAATTTTTGTAGGTCTATTTCCTCTCCACTATTACAATAACCATAATAGTAATTATCTATTTCATAAAAGTTGTAACTTTCGAAGCAAAGTGGCTCTGATTCTAAAGCACCTTCTTCACCTCTATAATTTTCTCTCCAAGGTATATTACAAAACATTATTCTCATTTTCTTCTCCTATCCAAATCATAATATATACAATTATTAATATTTATTATTTTTTAAGATGCCTTAATCCTATAGGTAGTATAAGATATTAAGGCTACCCCTACTAATTGAATTATTACTAACTTTTCATTTAATACTAGTGCTGATAAAATAATTGCAGTAGGAATTTCCAAATTTCCAATTATTGAAGTTTTAAGCCCACCTATTTTTTTTATACCACTATACAAAAGTGTCAAGGGTAATACCTCACAAAAAAGAGATAAAATGCCTACATTTATTACAATAGGTAATGTTGTCTTAGTTAAAAAAAGCATATGATCATAGTTATATAATACTAACACAAGCAAAGAAAAAAATGTAGAATAAGTATTTATTACAAAGGCATCTATGGATCCTAATTTTTTTTCAGAAAACATATTCATAAACGCAAAAAATATTGCTGCCACCAAAGCATAAAACATTCCTTTGCTTGAATATGTATTATTACCACCAATGATATTCAGTGTTAAAACTGCCCCCAAAAATCCAATAATTATTAAAACAAGTATTTTTTTATCTATTTTTCTTCTAAAAAACAAAGTATTCAAAACAAATATTAAAAATGGATAGGTATAAAGAATTATAGTAACTATTGGTGCTGGCAACCTCTCAAAAGCACTATAATAAAAGATTGTCATTGGTGCATTTCCAATAACTCCAAGAATTATTAAATTTAATAGCTGTCTTCTAGTCAGCTTTAGCTTGTTTTTATTTGTAATAAATATATATATAAACAATAATGGAATACTAACCATATACTGTAATATAATAAGCTGAATACTTTCTAAACCAGTCTTTAAAGCCAGTTTCACTAATACTCCTGCAAGTCCAAAGAAAAATGCAGATAGTATAGCATGCAAATAGCCTTTCTTCATTAAAAAACCTCATTTCAAAACAATTTCATTTACCAATTAATCCTGAAACCTTTCCCAGGTTCTAAGTACGTCTTCATTAATTTCTCTAAACACCTCTACAATGTCTGGGTCAAAATGTTTTCCACTACCTTCATATATTATTTTACAACTTTCCTCATGAGTAAAAGCAGTTTTATAACAACGCTTTGATTTTATAGCATCATAAACATCAGCTATTGCCATTATTCGTGCTGAAAGTGGTATAGCAACACCGGAAAGGTTACTTGGATATCCGCTACCATCCCATTTTTCATGATGAGAGTTAGTAATGGCAATCCCCATATTAATAAAGCTATTTTTACGATATAACTTTCTAACCTCTTCTAAGGTGCTTGCTCCAATAATAACATGTGTTTTCATTATCTCAAACTCATCTGTTGTTAGTCTTCCCGGCTTTAGAAGTATGTTATCGGAAATTCCTACCTTCCCTATATCGTGTAAGGTGCTTGCATTAAAAATATTATCTATATACTTATCATCTATAATGATTTTATATTTTGATCTTTTACTTAGTCCTTCAGCAATTAACTTGCAAAAGTTTTGAACCCTTTCTAAATGCTTACCCGTATCATCATCTCTAGATTGTGCAAGTTTAGCCATAGCAAAAATGGTACTCATTTGTGAATTAGAAAGTTCCTTAACTTTTTCTTTCACCAACTCTTCAAGATTTCTATTATATTGTTCAATTTCCTTTTGAGCAAAACTTAATTTTAAGTGTGTTTCCACACGTGCTTGCACCTCCTCAAATTGAAAAGGTTTGGTTATATAATCTACTCCCCCAACAGAAAAGGCCTTAACCTTATCCATGGTCTCATTAAGAGCACTTATAAAAATAACAGGTATATTTTTTAATGTCTCATCTTCCTTTAATGCCTCACACACTTGGTAACCATTCATATCAGGCATGTTTATATCTAATAAGATTAAATCTGGCGCATTATTACAAATAGACTTTAATGCTAATTTACCAGTAGGTACTGTTCTAGCTATACAGCCTTGTTCTTTTAGAATAGCGGACAAAACCTTAAGGTTAGCGGGTGTATCGTCAACTACTAAAACACTAAACTTAGACATAAACTCCTTTGATTCACTCATAATTCATCCTTCTTTACTTAAATAATATTAGTAACTCATCATATTTATAATTATTAGCCAATTCTTTTAATTCCGCTCCTATTTCAGGTGTTAGTTGAAATACTTCATCTATCAGCTCAAACAATTTATCTGAATCTCCATTTATAGTTGCCTCCTTCATTTTTCCAACCAATTCCGAGGAAAGCTTCTTCATCAACTCAGTATCAAATTTATGTTTATTTACAGTAATTACTAGTTTTTCATTTTCATAAATATATTTTATATCTATACAGGCTGCAATAACTTCGAATAATTGCTTTTCCTTAAAAGGTCTTGCTAAGTAACCAGAAACTCCACTATTGATTATTTTGTTTTTTTCATTTTCAAAAACACTTGAAGTAACTGCAATTATAGGAGTGGCTTTTCCCTTTTCACTACCCTTAATTATTTTAGTAGCCTCAACTCCATTCATCACTGGCATCAGTATATCCATAAATATTATATTAGGCCTAATTTTCTGAAATTGTTCTATAGCTTCTTTTCCATTTTCAGCCTCAAAAACTTCAAATCCAGCGGTTTTTAGAGTTTCACTTAGTAGTGATCTATTCTCCATAATATCATCCACTATTAAAACCCTATTCTCCTCACCAATATTTTCAATGCCCACTACGCGATTATCAGATTTTTTTTCATCACCCATTGACTTGTATCCCTCTTTTACTTCAAGTTGAAGTTTGAAGCAACTACCTTTACCCTTTGTGCTAATAGCATTAATTTCTCCATTCATTATTTTAGCAAATTTTTGACTTATTGCAAGCCCTAGACCTGTACCTCCAGCCTTAATTCCAACTTCAGTTTGTTCAAAAGCTTTAAAAAGTCTTTGCAATTCTTCTGGGGCCATACCTTCACCAGAATCTTCTATCTCTGACATTAGGTTAAAAACTCCTTGTTTTTTAACTGTATTTATTCTCCAAACTATACTTCCGCTATTTGTGAACTTAAGAGCATTCCCTATTAAATTTATAAAGATTTGCCTTAGTTTGTTTTGATCTGCAATTATATATTTAAAATTATTAGCTTCATTTTCTATGAAAAACTCTAAACCTTTTTCTTCCATTCGTGGCCTAAATAAATTTGCTAAATCCTCAATAAATTCACTTAAGCTAAAGCTAGTCAGATTTATATATACCCTTCCAGCCTCAATTTTAGATATTTCCAAAATGTCATTTATTAAGTCAAGCAAATGTTCTCCACTCTTATTTATAATTCCAATGTGTTCCCGTTGTTGTGCTGTTATATTAGAGTCACGTAATAACAACTGAGAAAATCCCAATATGGCATTCATTGGTGTACGAATTTCATGAGACATATTTGCTAAAAAAGTACTTTTGGTAGCATTTGCCCGCTCAGCCTCTTCTTTTGCCTTACGTAATTCTGTATCTATACGTTTATGTTCAGTTATGTCGTCCTTGATTGCAACATAGTTAATTATATTCCCACTCCCATCAAAAACAGGTGAAATAGAGGCTTGTTCCCAATAAAGTTCCCCATTTTTTTTCTTATTTAAAAACTCACCGTGCCAAATATTTCCTTTAGTTATAGTATTCCATAGAATATTATAATAATTAATGTGATGGTTTCCTGATCTTAAAATCCTAGGATTCTTACCTAATACTTCCTCAAAACTATATCCTGTTACCTGAGAAAACCATGGATTTACATAATTAATATTCCCATTGGTATCTGTAATTAAAACTGATACTGGACTATTCTCAACAGCTCTTTTTAATTTGCTAAGTTCTTCTTCATTTTTCTTTCTTTCCGCCAATTCATTATTCAGTGAATTAAAAAGTTTAACATTATGAAGAGTAGTACTTATATGCCCACATACAGCTAATAATAACTCCTGTTCCTTAATATCTATTGGCTTATTATTTTTATTGGCTATGGCTACAAGCCCTAATATTTCTTTACCTACTCTTAATGGATATCTTATCAAATCCTTAGAGGGGGGTGATTCTTCTTCCATTTGTAATTTATTAATTTTTTCCATGCTCTCTTCAGAAAAATTTATAGAAGCATGAAGTTTTATATTTTTATTTTTATCATCAATTAAATAAATAGCCATTCCATTAACATTTAGAGAATTATGCAAAATCCTGGCTATTATTTTAAGTAAATCATCGATTTCCATTTGAGCCGTTGTATGCTTAAAAATATCATATAATAATGTAAGCCTTCTTAAATTTTCATTTGCTTGTTCTTCTATTAATTTTCGTTCAGTATTAAGTTTCATTATTTGTTCTACATGAAATAATCTCTCTTTATTTAAAACATTACTCTGTAATTGTTTATATTTATTATTCATAACAGCCATCCTCCTAAAATAAAACACTTATCGCTTTATAATGCACCACACAATAATTTTATCAAATATTATACTTTTAGCAACTTGATTTAGAAATTAATTTAACTCTTTAGTCCATAAAATTGACAGAATACATAAAAGGAAGGTAAACTATGAATAAAACATTTTTTAATTAGGGGGCTATAAAATTGGGGAACATTATTACAGCAAAATTTGGGGGCAGTTCATTAGCTGATGCTCAACAATTCGACAAGGTTAAAGCAATTGTAGAAGCTAATAAGGAAAGAAGATACATTATACCTTCTGCGCCTGGTAAAAGGCATACTAATGATTATAAAATTACAGATCTTCTTTATATTTGTACATCTCACGTGGTAAATAGTATACCATTTGACGATGTTTATAGAATAATTTCAGAAAGATATCTTGGAATAGTTGAGGATTTATCAAAAAAACATAGTCAAATGAACAATCTAAATATTCAGGGTTACTTGGATGAAATAAAACTAAAAATCTCAAATGGTGCTTCAGCAGACTATACTGCAAGTCGTGGAGAATACTTAAATGGTCTTATACTATCTAAACTCTTAGATTTTGAATTTATAGATGCAGCAGAGCTTATATGTTTCGATAGATATGGTAGCTTTGACCCACAATCTACTCATGAAAAGGTTTCTAAAAGGCTGGTTAATTGTCAACGAGCAGTAATTCCTGGTTTTTATGGCGCTGATTCTGAGGGAGAAATTAAGACTTTCTCAAGAGGAGGTTCAGATATAACTGGATCCATAATAGCAAGTGAGGTTAAATCTTCTCTCTATGAAAATTGGACAGATGTTTCTGGATTCTTAATGGCTGACCCAAGAATAGTAGAAAATCCAAATCCTATTGAAAATATAACTTATAGGGAACTTAGAGAACTTTCTTACATGGGTGCTACTGTTCTTCATGAGGAATCAGTTTTTCCAGTTAGAGACGCTGATATTCCAATCAATATTAAAAATACAAATTGTCCAGAAGACCCTGGAACCTATATAGTAAATGATACAAGTCCCATAAAAAGATCTGGTAGCATAACAGGTATTGCTGGTAGAAAGAACTTTACTGTAATTGCTATTGAGAAAACCCTTCTTAACGTAGAAATTGGATTTAATAGAAAACTATTATCTATCTTAGAGATGAATGGGGTTTCTTTTGAAAATATGCCTTCTGGCATAGATTCTGTGTCCTTGGTAATTGAGGATATACAAATAAAAAATAAGCTTGATGGAATAATAGACGAAATAAAAAGACAGTGTAAACCTGACTCTATCGATATATATCCAAACATGGCATTAATTGCTACGGTGGGCCGTGGCATGTCTAAGACAAAAGGAATTGCAGGGAGGATTTTTACTTCCTTAGGTAAAAAAAATGTAAATATAAAAATGATAAACCAAGGTTCTAGTGAAATTAACATAATTGTTGGTGTGGAAACTAAGGAATTTGAAACAGCTATAAAAGCTATATATGATGAATTTGTATAACAAAGTATAAAGAAATAGAGGGGCTATCTCAAAATAAAATTAATTATCTTGAGATAGTCCCTCTATTATTTAATAATTTTCTACGAAAACTTGGAAATAACTTTGTGGATGCACGCATGCAGGACAAGCTGCAGGAGCTTCTGTACCTTCAAATATATAGCCACAGTTATCGCATTTCCATAAAACTGTATCAGATTTAGTAAACACCGTATTTTCTTCAATATTAGTTGCTAACTTTTTATATCTTGCCTCATGTCTCTTTTCAACTTCAGCAATCTTTCTGTAAGCAAAAGCGATGTTAGAAAAACCTTCATCCTCTGCAACTTGTGCAAAGTGTGGGTATAAGTCTGTCCATTCCTCATTCTCACCAGCTGCTGCTGATAAAAGATTTGCCTTCGTAGTTCCAAGACAAACAGGGTAACCTGCATCATTAATAACTACTTCTTCTCCATTTAAATCACTATCAGCTAAGAATTTAAAAAATCTTTTAGCGTGCTCTTTTTCATTATCTGCAGTTTCAATAAATATGTTTTGAATTTGAACAAAACCTTCTTTTTTAGCTACAGATGCATAATAAGTGTAACGATTTCTAGCCTGTGATTCTCCGGCAAAAGATTTCAAAAGATTTTCAGCAGTTTTTGTCCCTTTTAAATTATTCATAAATAACCTCCTCATAATTTTACTTTAATTATATTATAACTTCCTATATATTATATCATTATTTACCTCATATTGTAAGTTTACATTTCTTTTATTATTGACTAATATTAAATATTGTGCAATAATTATTATCAAGAATACACTTTATGTAATCAATTTATGAAAGGGCGTATATATATGAGTAATTTAGTTTTAGAAACAATAATGCAAAGAAGAAGTATAAGAAGCTACAAAGAAGATCAAATAGATGAAGTGGACCTTCAATCAATACTAGCTGCTGGAATTCAAGCTCCTAGTGCAAATAACTGTCAGCCATGGCATTTTACAGTGATTCAAGACAAAGAATTTATTCAATATATGAATGAAAGATCAAAAGAAATTATGATAAATTCAGAAGATGAAAGGATCTCAAAGGCAGGCAATGGTAATGTTAATTTATTTTACAATGCACCTACGCTTATAGTTGTATCAGGCAATGAAAATGAAATATCTGCAAAGGTAGATTGTTCTGCAGCAATTGAAAACATGCTTATTGCAGCAGAAAGTTTAAAAATTGGTGGAGTATGGATAGGAATGCTTAGATTCTTTATAAGTGATAACAAAGAAGTTAGAAAATTAAATCTTCCTGATAATTTTAGACCTTTTTATGCAGTTGCCTTAGGATATAAAAAAGATGATGCTATTCCTAGTCCAAGTAAAAGAAATAAGGATGTAGTAGCCTATATAAGATAGTTAAAAGGGACTCTCTCAAAATATTAATTTTATTTTGAGACAGTCCCTTGTTATTATCCTAAAGTCTTTGAAAAATTTTTTCTTCATTGATGCCTAGGTCCCTTACTAGTTCACCTAAAGTACCTTTTTTTACAACTTCATTTTCAAGGTTATCCACAATTTTTTTAATGAAGGTTTCCTCCACAAATGAACCTATTAAGATATCAATTAAGCCTCTAATAAAGACTATTTTCCCTTCATAGGGAATATAATTTGTAATTTCAGATACACTTTTATTAGAGCTCTCATCAATTTTATTATTAATTATCATAACTATACTCATCATATTTTCAGGATCATCAAAATAAGAACTCAAGGAAGTAAATATCTTATTATTTATACTCTCCGCATTAATAAACTTTGAAACCATTGGATTCACGCCCGATATAAACTTATTGATTTCAAGTTTTATCTTATCTTTAAACTTTTCATCCTTAATAAATTCCTTTGCAGAACTCATAATCTCAGGTCCTTTATTATATACTAAAACTTTAAGACTGTTTTCAAACCCCTTAGGTAACACTTCCTTAAAGCTTTTTTCTTCTTTTTCAATTTCCATTATTTTAGCTTCAGCAAATTCATATAGCATACTTTTTATTTCTTGGGAAACGAAAACTTTCTTGCTTTTTTCTATGAAAAGATTCTTAGCTTCAATATACATTTCATCCTTTAATAAATGCTTTAATTCATAATTCATGATACTTTTTACAAATTCCTTTATTATGCTTTCTTTTTCACTCATATTTTATCACCTATATCCTATTATTTTTAACTCATTATACTATTAATTACAATTAAAAGCATAGAATTTTTTTATTTGGTAAACCAGTAAATCTTAAGTACTGTGCTAGAGTTACTTTTCTTAGCTTAACAACACCTTTATTAATAATGCATGAAATTCCTAATTTAATTAATTATAATGTCCATTTTTTCACCGATTTCTATCTTCTTAAAAGCACCTCCCTCAGCTTCCATAACTGCTACTGCACCCTGTACAGGCATAATAATCTTCCTTTTACTAAGACTATTAATCTTTTTAATAACTTCCATATCTTTATTAATAAATAGCACATCAATATCAAAATTCATAAAAAAAGTATGAATACTATTACAGGGTTTAATAAGTATAGCCTGGTGGTGTGGGGTCTTACGAAACATATATCCCAAAAATCTATTTAAAAAGGTGTCTGCAATAAAAACATCAAATTTATTCATTTTTTCACCTCGCAAATATATTTAAAATTTTAATAATGGCTGGACCTAAAATTATAATAAAAATAGAAGGAAATATAAAAAATATAAGTGGAAACAGCATCTTTATTGGGGCTTTCATTGCTTTTTCCCTTGCTACCTGTTTTCTATGTTCTCTCAGATTTGAAGCTTCTATCCTTAGCACCTTTCCAAGACTTATTCCCATTTCATCCGCTTGAATAAGTGAAGTTATTAGAATGGATAATTCTTTAACCTCACAACGTTCACTCATATTTCTTAAGGCTGTTTTCCGTTGTATCCCCATTCTAATTTCTTTAAGACTTTTTGCAAACTCATCACAAAGTTCACCATTTATATTATTAAGAACCCTAACCATAGCACCATCAAAAGACAACCCAGCTTCTACACTTACGGTTATTAAATCTAAGGTAAAAGGAAGATCCTTTAAAATTAGCCTCTTTCTATTTGTAACTTTACTTGAAATATAAAATCTAAATATCACATTAATAGAAAGAATTGTTAATAGGGCAAAACTTATTGACTTTAAAATATTAGGTTCAAGCAAATATGAGAGTAGTGCAAATAAAATTGAAAGTATACTTGTAATCATGATTTTAGTGTACATCCATCTTTCTGTAGTACTGTTTTTAAGTAACCCAGCTCTTTCCAAATTCTTATTCAAAGCTTCTATTTGGTTTTTGGGAGTGGTTTTTAAAATTAATCTATTAAAATATTCATAAAATGGTTTAATAGCTCTTTCTGAAAAGTTGATGGCTTCAGAATCTTGATTCTCTTCAAGATTCATGTCTACAATTTGTCCAATTCTGCTTTCAATCTTTATTTTGCCTCTATTTAAAGAAATTAATAGTAAATAAATAAAAAGAAATGTAGTAAAAAATATAATTATCACTGCAGAATACAACATTATTCCACCCCCAATCACATATCAATATTAATAATTTTCCTTATCATTACTAGTCCTAATATCTGATTAAAAACTGAGACACTAATCATTAAAATCCCCAGTGGAGTATTAAATAAAAGAAGAATGTATTCTTTGTTAAAGAGATAAATAGTTAACCCTAAAACAATAGGAATTAACATAACGATTATCCCTGATAACCGACCTTGCGCAGTTAAGGTTTTTAATTCATCTTGGATTTTTTGTCTCTCCCTAATAGTTTCACCAATGTTATCTAATATCTCAGAAAGGTTTCCGCCAATATCCTTTTGGATTAAAATTGCATTAACTATTAATTTTAGGTCACCAGATGTCATTCTTAAAAGCATATTCCTAAGTGCATCTTCCTCTGCTATCCCAAGGCTCATTTCTTTAAATAATTTTTTAAATTCCTTTGAAAAAGGGTCCTTAGTTTCCTCTACAACTGCTGCTACAGCTTGCAAAAAGGAATATCCTGCTTTAAGCGCATTAGAGATTATCATTATACCTTCAGTTAATTGTCCATCGAATTCCTTTAGCCTTTCTTTTTTTCTTTTAGAGATAATTAATTTCGGAATATTCCAGATAAAAAAATAAACTATAAGAGTTATCCCATTATTTCTAAATAATAAGTAGGTTAAAGCTGCAATAGCTGTAGAGGAAATGTGTTTTATCACCAATAACTCCTCAACCGTGATTGGCATATCGGCCTTAATGAGTTCTATTTCAAGTTTTTTAGAACCTTTCAAACTTAATTTCACAAACGGAAGGGCCTTCGATATATTTTTTAATAAGCTAACTTTATTTTTTTTATGGCCTTCAAATTTTTCTTTGAGTTCATAATCCGCTTCAAAGTACTTAAGTTTATCTATTGCCTTCTCTTTACAAAAAAAACTAAATAATAAACTACCTACAAAAACCCAAATGCACAAAAATATAAGTGCTACAGCCAAATATAACATCCATTATCACTTCCTAATTATAAAATTCTTTTAAAACTGAATAAGTTCTGGAGGTATAATAATACCTTTCTCTTTAAGTTTCTGAACAAATTTAGGCATTATACCTGTGGTTACAAATTCCCCTTTTACTTTGCCTTTATTATCAAGACCCCTTTGCTCAAATTTATAAATATCCTGAAGAATAATAACGTCACCCTCCATGCCTTGAACTTCAGTTATATGCGTAATCTTTCTACTTCCATCCATTAACCTGGATTGTTGAATGATCAAATCAATAGCAGAGGCTGCTTGATCTCTAATGGCTTTAATGGGCAAGTTCATTCCTGACATCAACACCATAGTCTCAATTCTTGATAACATATCTCTAGGAGAGTTAGCATGTCCAGTTGTTAAGGATCCATCATGGCCTGTATTCATAGCTTGAAGCATGTCTAAAGTTTCTCCAGACCTAACTTCTCCAACTATAATTCTATCAGGTCTCATTCTCAAACTATTTTTAACTAGATCTCTAATAGAAATTTCACCTTTACCTTCTACGTTTGCTGGTCTGGTTTCTAATCTTACTACATGAGTTTGTGAAAGCTGAAGTTCCGCTGCATCTTCAATAGTAAGTATTCGCTCATCCTCAGGTATAAAAGAAGAGAGAACATTTAAAGTAGTAGTTTTTCCACTTCCTGTACCCCCTGAGACTACAATATTCAACCTTCCCACTACGCAATATTTTAACAACTCAGCCATTTTAGAACTTAAGGTTCCAAAATTCACTAAATCATCTGCTCTAAAGGGATCCTCTGCAAATTTTCTTATGGTAATAGATGGTCCATCAATAGCTAGAGGTGGTATAATAGCATTTACTCTCGATCCATTTGGTAGTCGTGCGTCAACCATGGGTGAACTTTCATCAATTCTTCTTCCTATAGGTGCAACAATTTTTTTTATAACATGCATTACATGATTGTCATTTTTGAATTTTGCATCTGTAAGCACTAACTTACCAGCTCTTTCAATATATACATGGTCTGGTCCATTCACCATAATTTCTGTTACGGTATTATCCGCTAGAAGTGCTGTAATTGGTCCAAACCCAATAATTTCATCCAATAGTTCTTCTTTTATTTTCTTCTTCTGATTATTTGTCATATTCAAAGATTCTTCTTCTATATTTTTAGTAATAATAAAATTAATTTCCTGTTTCAATTCTTCATTTTGGTCAGATATCTCATTAAAATCTATATCTAAATTTTCAATTACTCTGTTCTGAATTTTAGATTTCAAGTCAAAATATGGATCAATTTCTTTTTCATTAGGTTTACTGGTTTTTTTATCCACACTTATTTCTTCAAATCTTTTCATTAGTGACATTTTAATCACCTCTACTTTACTAATTCTTTACACATTACCTGAATAGCTTTTCCAACCTTGTCTTTATAATATTTAGTGCTATCACAAAAGGGTTGCCCTTTATTAACGGACATACAAACAGTCTTATCATCTTCAGGAATCATTGCTAATATATTATCCTTAAAAGCCGTTTCTACTTCAGCCTTACTGATACCATAGTTTTGATTAAATCTATTTATAATTAATTTTACTTTATTCTTCTCATAACCAAGGGATTGCATAACTCCAAAGCCTAATTTAGTATTCTTAAGGGCTACTATTTCCATCGTAGATATAAATAATATAGTGTGGGACAGATCTAGAACATGAAGAGTAGAATCATTAAAATTAACACCAGTATCAATTATAATAACCTCATAATGCTTCTTAAGAATTTTCACAATCTTTTCAACACTATCTTTTCCAATATATTCTGCTGACTCAGGTTTCCTTGGGGCAAAAACTATATCTAAGTTCTCATTGTAGGAATATAAATATGGTTTTATATTTTCATAAGTGTTAAGTTGAGCATCTTCTACTATATCTAAAATAGTTTTTTTATTGTATTGATTTACCAGCATTGAAATGTCTCCAAATTGCAAGTCTAAATCCAAAAGGAGAGTTTTTTTAGTAGCCTCCTTACTAAGAACTATTGCAGTATTAACAGCTAATACTGATTTTCCTACCCCACCTTTTGAGCTATAAAAAGTCATTATTTTACCATCATAACTTGGCTCTTCATTAACTACCTGTTTGGCTAGTTTTTCATTATACTTATCATAAGTATTTTTAATTGTAGATACTAAAGCATCAAAGTTAAAGGGTTTAATAATATACTCTTTTGCACCATAAAACATTGCCTTTTTTAAGTATTCACTTTCAGCTTGAACAGACATAATTATTACTATTACCTTTGGAAATTCACTGGTGATTCGTTCTGTTGCTTCTAATCCATTGAGGATAGGCATATTAATATCCATTAGTACCACATCCGGATTTACTTTCGGAATTACATTTAACACTTCTTCACCATTACAAGCTTCTCCAACCACTTGAAAATGATCACTGTCTAAACTTAATATCTTTTTTATAACATTTCTAGTTTCTTCAATATCATCTGCAATCAATATTTTAATTTTGCTCATATTATCACCCCTATTTACTAGTTCATTGGAACCTTTATAACCTCACCTACTAAAATTCGATTTTCATTTTGTATATTGTTTGCTTCTTTAATTAAATAAAATTTTTCTTCATCGCCATAAAAGCTTAAACTAATAGATTTTAATGTATCTCCCCTTTTAACGGTGTAGAGAACTGTTTTATCAGTGGGTGCACTTGCTGGGGGAATGGACTTCGTGTTATCAGCAGTAGTCTTTGTTAAGTCTTGCCACACTGCTCCTTTAGTATCAACATTATTTTCTTTATCTAAAGGCCTAAGTACTAATTTTAAACTTCCTATAGTTTCAGCCAATACTAACTTTTCTATATCCAATAATGGCACTGATAGTGTTACAAGAAAGGTTGCAGGAACTTCTTCTTGTATGTCAGTTTTAGCCTTAACTGTATCTTCTCTATTAATGCTCTTATCCACAGCTAAAACTTGAAGGTTTTGAAGAATAATTTTTGATGATTCAGGCCTAACAGTCTCGGTGGCTTCCTTTTTTTCTGGCAATGATGCAACAACATCCACTCTATCTCCCGGCTTAAGTAAATTGGAAACAGCGGAGGCTCCTGTAGCATTAATGGAAATAGCTCTATTATTATTGTCGATCATGATGCTAATTTCACCATTGTTTTTACTAATAAGATTTTCACTGCGAAAACCCTCATTCTTCATTATGACATCCTTAGTATATTCCCCTATAATTTTTGATGAATCCTTTAAATAATCATTAAAAATAGAATCATCGGGAACTTGAATCTCTTGTACCATTTTACTTTCAATAATACTTCTAGCTGCAATGGTTTCCTTAGCTACTAATATTGTTATTTTTCTTGGAGTTTCGTTACTGGTATTTAAGGACTGAAGATAAAGAAACAGAGTTAAGGTGGCTATCAAAGCTAAAAAAAAAGATAAAAGCAGTAACCTTTTACTAATACTTTTCATAAATTTCACCTCTATTTTACAAGTTTTACTCCTCTTAGGCATCTAAAATAAAATATCTGATAGAAGATGCCTGGATATAATCATCACTTATTCTATTCGCATGGAGGTTTGTGCAGTTAAAACTATGACATTTCCCAATAGAGAACTTATTATAGGAACATTCATGTGATAGTTATAGGTCACAGTTACCGTCAAGGTATCTCCTGACTTTCTATAGGCTTCCACGGGAGTTAATATAATTTTCATATCTGTATCAGTTAAGTTTGGAGACGTATCTCTAATTAAAGAAATAATTTCTACATCAGAACCTCCAACTATGCCTAGTCTTGAGCCTTCTCTGGCAACATTTTGAATAGTAAGATAAGAATTCAACATTATTCCAAACTCTGCAATTCCGAATAATAACAATAATAATATTGGAAGTATGATTGCAAATTCTACTAAAGATTGTCCTTTTTCATTCTTTATAATATTCATGGCATTCACCTTCCTATCCTTAATATTTAAAGACATAAATTTAATGGAACTAAACTCGAGTTTGGAACAAAATGCCAGTTCGGAACAAAATGCCCGTTTGGAACAAAATGCTCTAATCATTTATTTTGATTAGAGCATTTTTAGCAAAGACCTTCTTTGTTATTAAAGTGCATTTTTAATGTCAGTAAACTTCTGTGCAATTGCTGGCCCTAGTAATACAAGTGCTGCGATTACTACTATTGCTATTAATCCTACTAACAATGCATATTCTACCATTCCTTGTCCTTTTTCTTCATTCATCTTTCCTACCACATAATTTTTAAAATTATTTAACATAATAAATCCTCCTCTAATTTGTTTTTGTTTTCTATAATCCTATTATACTTGTAATTAAAGTCACGAGAAAGCTTCTAAAGGTCTCCACTTGTACTGACAAAAGACATAAAAAAATAAGGACTTAAGTCCCTATTCATTAGAATCATATTTGCTTTTATAGTAATCTGCAATGTTACTATCAAGAGCGATTATTGTGGCATGAACCCTATCTCGAGTTGTTAATTTTCTAAAAAGATTTGTTGTGTAATTTTTCACAGTTTTTTCAGATAAAAATAACTCTTGGCCAATCTCTTTATTACTAAGGCCTTTAGAGATATTTAATAAAACTTCAACTTCCCTCTTTGACAAAATATCAAGTACATTAGATGTTTTATCCATTTTACTCCTTATATCCGAAAAAAGTGTAGCAACTAAGGACTTATCAATATATTTTCCACCTTTGTAAACACTTCTAATTGCATCTACAATTTCAGTTCCAGCTGAATCTTTTAGTACATATCCATCAGCCCCTATGTTAATAGCTTCATGAATAACTTTACTATCATTTTCAACTGTAATTACTATTATTTTCAAGTCACTATTACTTTTTTTTGCAAGTTCAATTACCTTCATACCATTTAATAAAGGCATATTAAGGTCTAACAATATTACATCTATCTCATGAAGTTTAAGGAGTTCTAAAACCTTTTCCCCGTTTTCAACTTCTCCAACTATAATAATATCCTCTTCAAAGCTAATTATACTCCTCAAGCCCTTCCTTATGAGATCATGATCATCAGCTATTAATACTTTAATTTTCATCTTTAATCACCTCTCTATTGATTGGAAGCTTAACTTTATAAACTGTACCAATTTTTTTAGTTGATTCTATATTAATTTCACCTTGTAATTGATTTACTCTATCTAATATACCTAAAAGTCCATAAGAAGAACTTTTTGTTTTAACCCGTTCCAAAGTTTCTTCCACATCAAAGCCAATACCATCATCAGAAATATTTAACATTAAATATTTAGTACCATAATCCAGTTTAACTACAACGCAACTTGCCTTAGCATGCTTTTTAATATTATTAAATACTTCTTGTATTATTCTATATATTGCTACCTGAATAATAGATTCAATTTCCTGTTCCATAGGCTTTAATTTCAATTCTATAACTAACCCTGTCTCCTCAGAAATCTTCTTTACAGTTTGCTCTATAGTCTGATTCAGTCCTAAATCGTCTAGGGACATCGGTCTTAAATCAAAAATGATATTTCGTACCTCCATTAACGCCACCTTAACACTTTCTTTTAATTCTTCTAATTCCCTAAATCCCTCCACTAAGTCTTTTTCAATTACTTTTTTGCATATATCCACCCTCATAACAACATTAGCCATATGCTGGGCAGGTCCATCATGAATATCCCTTGCTATCCTCTTACGCTCATTTTCTTGAGCCTCCAATATTTTTATGCCAATGAACATCTCTGAATCCTTCCCTTTGTTTCCCAGGGTGGAAAATACATCCCCTTCTAAATATCCTAGGGCAATACTAATCTGATTTATTACTTTCTCACTGCTCTCTAGATTATCTACCAATTTTTTAAAATCTATTTCTAATCTTGTTCGTCTTACTTTTAAAGCTTTCTCTTCGTTTGATTTGCTAAGAAACTTAACTCTTATATCCGATGCAGCTTCATAAACATATTTTACTTCAAATTCACTATAAATTTTAAAGTTTTTAGAAACTTCAACCAATTTTTGTCTCATAACTTTATCCTGTTTCTCAAGTAAATCGACTTCTAGGATTGTATTATTAATTTCAGCTCTAATCATAACTAATTCCAGCTTGAGATTTTCGTATTCACTTCTTACATTGTCAAGGATATTAAGAATCTGACCTCTACTAGAGTTAATATGTCCTATTACTTTTTTAATTATCTTATTAACTTCGTTAGTATCGATTTTCATATTATTCATTTTCATCACCTACAGTAAAAATATTATATGAAAGGAAGCAAAACATCCTAAAGCTAAAAATGGACCGAAGGGAATGTGGTCTTTACGTCCTTTAATTTTAAATACTAATAATAAAATACTAATAACTGCTGCAAATATAAAGGCTAGAAAAAGCGCTACCATTACCTTTTGAGTTCCTAAAAATGAACCAAGTGCAAACATCCATTTTATATCTCCTCCCCCCATTACATTTGGGACAAGAGCTAATAAAAAGAGTACCCCACCTCCAACAAACATTCCAATAAGGCTGTTTACTATAGTTATATCGCAAAGAAAAGTGAAGAGGATTCCAGAAAGTAACGTTATTATTACCATATTATTAGGAATAACCTGATGTTGAAAATCTATAAAGGAGACCACAATTAGAATACAATTTAGTATCATGGCTTTAATAAACAATGAACTTAAACCAAATTTTAAAAAAGAAATTAAAACCGCAACACTAGTAATGCCAACTATAAAATAACCATAAAACCACATTGTCTCTTTTTCTATTTTAGGATTTATCTTTAATGAGTTTACCTTTATAACTTTCCACAGACAAAATCCAAGCATTAGGCCACTTATTATAATTATACCAATCACATTATCACCTTTTTAATTAGTATTTTATTTTAATTAAACATTCATCTACAACTATTATATACCATTTATCCTTACAACTCTATATAAACTTATATCTTGACATTTTTATTTTAAATAATTTTATATAATAAAAAACACCAGTGGTTCAACTACTGTGCCCCTGGTGTTTAGACATTAATACAAATTATATATTCTCAGTGTTTTTTATAGAACTTACAAATCTTTCTATTCGTTTAACAGCTTCCTGTATCTGATCCATGGATGATGCGTAACAGGCTCTTACGAAACCCTCTCCACAAGCTCCAAAGGTGCTACCTGGCACCACCAATACCTTTTCTGAAATAAGAAGTTTTTCACAAAACTCATCAGAAGTAAGTCCCGTAGATTTTATGCAGGGAAAAACATAGAAAGCACCTTTTGGTTCAAAACAATCTAATCCCATCTTTCTAAAACCGTTAACAAGTACACGCCTACGTCTATTGTATTCCTTAACCATTTCATTAACCTCTTCTTGTCCGTTTTTTAAAGCCTCAATTGCTGCAAATTGGGCAGTGGTTGGTGCAGACATTATAGCAAATTGATGGATTTTCTTCATTGCGTCAATTAATACTGCATCACCACAAGCATATCCTAATCTCCATCCGGTCATTGCATAAGCTTTAGAAAATCCATTTATTATAATAGTCTTTTCTCTCATCTCCGGAAAGCTTGCAATAGAGAAATGCTCCTCATCATAGGTTAGTTCTGCATAGATTTCATCCGAGATAACAATAACATCCTTGTCTTTAAGAACTGCAACTATTGGCTCAAGTTCTTCTTTAGTCATAATTGCTCCAGTTGGATTATTAGGGAAAGGAATTACAACTACCTTAGTTCTCGGGGTTATAGCCTCCTCAAGCTGCTTTGCTGTAAGTTTAAACTCATTTTCGGCTTTAAGCTCTATAATCTTTGAAGTAGCTCCTGTAAAAGCAGTGCATCCTTTATAAGCTACAAAACTCGGTTCTGGAATAATTACTTCATCCCCTGGTCCAACTAAAGCCCTTAGTGCAATATCGATACCCTCACTGCCACCTACGGTAACTATTATTTGACTAATCGGGTCATAGTTAAGCTTATAACGACTATCTAAATATTTAGATATTTCCTCACGCAATTCTATAAATCCGGCATTAGAGGAATAATGTGTATGCCCTTGTTCTAAAGAGTATATACCAGCTTCTCTTATCTTCCAAGGGGTTACAAAGTCAGGTTCACCAATTCCTAAAGATATAACATCCTTCATCTCGTTTATCATATCAAAGTATTTCCTTATACCTGAAGGAGGCATATCTTTTACCCTTTGTAAAATCATATCCTCTAGTTTCATATAAAAATATCCTCCCTATCATCTCTTCGCTTTTCTTCGAATATTACACCCTTATCCTTGTATTTTTTAAGTACAAAATGAGTGGCAGTACTTAAAACATAATCCTGTACAGCTAATTTTTCAGCAACAAAAAGTGCAACTTCCTTCATAGTTTTTCCTTCTATAACAACTGTGAGATCAAAGCCCCCTGACATTAAGTAGCAAGCTTGAACCTCTGAAAATTTATATATCCGCTCAGCAACCTTATCAAAACCTTCTCCTCTTTGAGGAGTTACTTTTACTTCAATTAAAGCTGTAACATTTTCATTTGCAGTTTTTTCCCAATTTATAAGAGTAGTATATCCAACTATAATATTTTCTCTTTCAGCTTTTTCTATTACCTCACTTACTTCCTTTAATTTTCTACCTGTCATTACAGCTATTTCTTCCGCTGTATATTTACTATTTTTTTGTAAGATTTCAAGTATCTCTTCCATTTTAATTACTCCTTTCAAAATAAAAAAATACCCCTTTATCCTAAAAAGGATAAAGGGGCTATTCGCGGTACCACCCTAATTAATGTTATTTAAAACATTATCTCAACTGGAATTAATAATTCCACCCTCTGTAACGTGAGGACACGTCTTTTTCTACATCTAGAATTTAAAACTTAAATTCTACTTTTTCGATAAGAAATTCAAAGGCTGCATTCCAAATTATTAGCTACCAATTCTCATCTATCCTTGGCTCTCTTTAAGCATTTAAATTTGTACTCTTCCCCATCATCATTTTTAATTTCTTACTTTAATATTTTTATCATTATAACAAAGTTTATATAACTAATCAATATTTTTTTTAATTTTCTGAATTGTTTTCAGTTATAACACCTTTAATTCGATTAAGACCCTCTACTAATAGTTCACGAGGGCATGCTATGTTTATTCTCACAAAACCTTCTCCATTTAGTCCAAAGGTGCTCCCATCATTAAACCACACCTTTGCATTTTTAATTAATAACGTATTTAATTCCTTAGAACTCTTTCCAAGAGCTCTACAATCCACCCAAATAAGGTAAGTTCCTTCAGTTTTAATTACCTTCAAGGCAGGCATATTACTTCCAACAAAATCAATTAGGTATTTCAAATTACCCTCTAAGTATTCCATTAATTGAGTTAGCCATTCTTCACCATAATTATAGGCAGCGATTAATGCATTCACACTAAATACATTAGGCTCTCCAATCTCATTAACCACTAATATTTGTTTTAATTTAGTCCTTAATTCCTTATTTGGAACAATTAAATTTGATACCTGAAGACCTGCTAGATTAAAGGTTTTGCTTGGTGCAGTACAAGTAATAGAATTCATCAGAAAGCCTTCATTTATTGATGCAAAGGGTATATGTTTATAACCCTTATATATTAGATCACAGTGTATTTCATCTGCAATAACTAATACCTTATGTTTTTCACATATTTCTCCTATCCTAATTAACTCCTCTCTGGTCCAGACTCTGCCTACAGGATTATGAGGACTACATAACAACATCAGCTTTACCTTAGGGTCAGAAGCCTTATTTTCTAGATCTTCAAAATCGATCTCATAGCTTTCATGAACAAGCTTTAAAGGATTATCTACAACCTGGCAGCCGTTATTTGTAATAACTCTATAAAAAGGATAGTAAACTGGTGATTGAAGTAGTACCTTATCGCCTTGACAAGTATTAGCTCTTATTATATAAGATAAAGCAGGTACTACACCTGGGCAAAATACCAGCCAATCTTTTTTAAGAGTAAAATTATGTCTTCTTTCCCACCACCCAATAATGGCATCATAGTAAACATCTGGGTGCAAGGTATAGCCAAAAACTCCACTATCGAGTTTCCCTTTCAGTGCATCTATTATTGGTTGTGCAGTTTTAAAGTCCATATCAGCTACCCACATTGGTAGCACATCCTCAGCTCCTCTATCCCACTTTATGCAATTAGTATTTCTTCTCAAAATTATTTCATCAAAATTATACTTCATTTTATCCCTCTTTCTGAATAATTCAATATTTTTTAATACGAAAATCCCCTATGCCGATTTACAGCATAGAGGAGTAGAAAATGCTATACCATCCTATTGTAGCTGTTTAAATCTATTGACATTTAATTATACCACTTTTTTATTATTTCAGTGGCTTCATCCCCAGGATAATAATGATTTTCTTCTCCACTGTTACCTATTGCAAATATAGAAAATCCCATTAGCCAAGTTTCACGCTCAAACACATTACGATATGCATTAAAACAATTAGCTTGTTCTAAATTATTATCAATATGAGTAGGATATGATTCGCAAGGGTTAATAGATGCTCCATCTTTAGGGGGAAATCCTAATTCACCAAAGAAAATCGGTTTATTCCATTTCAAATAAAAATTTTCCAACTCCTGTTTTATATTTTGTTTTCTTTTAATGGTTCCAATTAAATATTCTGTGGAGTATATGGAATTTGTGAGAGTTTCAACTGAATTTGTAGTACTATTCGTTAATTGAAAATAAGCTGCAATTGAAATAAAATCTACTTTTGAAAACAAGTCATTGTTCAATTTATTTTCATAAGCCTTTTGTGATATATCATCACCAATAGCAGTACTCCACCAATTTGTACGATAGGTAACAAGTCCCTTATAGGATTTCCTAACATAATCTATAGTGTCGCACCAGTATCCAGTAGCGTACTCCATCTCAGCAAAATTAGAAGCAATTACTATAGCCTTAACACTATAAGGGTTAGCTATATCATTTATCAGATTACTTAGTACCTTAGCTTTCCAATTATAGAAAAAATTGTTGATATTAGTAGGCTTCCATTCAGTCTCTGTTAAACTACCGTTTGCTATCCAAGGATAAGGTTCCAAGATTATATCTACTTTTTTTCTATCAAGTTTTTTTATTAAACTAATTGCTTTTTCTTCACTGTAGGCATCTATGGACATATTATCGGAGGACAAGGAGTCTATGTTTATTACAATTGGTATATTTATAGTATTTAGACCAAATTTATTAATATCTGCTAAGGTTTTATCAACAGAATAATCTGTTGTCAAATTTCCACTCTTAATTTTAATATTAGGTTTATTACTAGGTATTTCTTCATTTACAGGAATAAGATTATGAGATAAATCCTTACCCATTTGTTTGTAATACTTTATAATAGCTATTATCATTAAAACTACTGTAACAGTTATAATCAGCTTTTTTATGTCTATACTATTTTTCTTATTCATATTCTGTGACTTCTCTAGTAGCTAAATCTCCCTCAAGCCAATCTATAAATTGACGAGCTGTTCTTGCGGACCTTCCATTATACCAAATTGCCCACTTAAGAGCCTCCTTATAAAGGTTTTCTTTATTTATATTTAAATTTCTCTTTTCTGCAAGACCTTCTACTATTGAAAGGTACCTGTTTTGATCTGGAGATGAAAATATAACATTTATGCCGAAACGGTCTGAAAGAGATAACTTTTCTTCTATGCTATCATGAGCTCGAATCTCATCATTAGGCTCCTTTGATAATAATCCTTTACGTTCACTAAAGTACTCCTTAATTAAATGTCTTCGATTAGAGGTTGCATAGATTACTATATTGGAAGTTTTACTTTCTAATCCACCTTCAAGAATTGCCTTAAGTGCCGTATAACTTTCCTCTTCATCGCCAAAAACCAAGTCATCAATAAAAATGATAAACTTTTGGGGACGATTTTTTAGTTCCCTAATAATAGAGGGAAAATCTGTAAGATAGGCTTTAGGAATCTCAATCATCCGTAAACCCTGAGAATAATATTCATTTAAGATTGCCTTTACAGTGGAAGATTTACCGGTCCCCCTATCTCCATAAAGTAAAACATTATTTGCTGAGAATCCATTTAAAAATTGCAAGGTATTCTCTATTACTGTTGAACGCTCCAATTCATAACCTATAAGATCTGATAATAAAGTTGGATCAGGAGCATCAATTCCTTTAAGTTGTCCTTTTCCCATTAATCGTTCCCAAACAAAGGCTTTGAAATGTGCAAACACTCCACAACCATTATTTTTATGAAATTCAAAAAGATCCTTAGTAGATTCAGACCAACAAATATTTGAAGTAATTATACCCTTTATTCTTTTAAGGTTGTCTTGGTATAAAAGGCTCTCCTCTACTTCTATTTTACTTACCCAGGTTGGAAGTTTCTCTATTAAATATTTATATTCACTATTACTGAAAATCTGGATTAGTTTGCTTTTAATAACCTCCGAAGAAAGTTTGGAAACTAACTGAAGACTATTTAAATCATTACTAGCGGCCTTTTCATTAGTGCCCAAAGATGAAAATGGATTGTCATCATATATAATTTTTTCCAAAATATATTCTTCTAAAGAAATAGAAGTACTTTTTGCAAATAAAAAGAAAAATTCATTATAAAGATTTATAGCTCCATCTAACTCCACTTGTGTTTTACTAATATAATCAAGTAATTTACGGAACTTGCTTAATACCTCATCTTCTAAAAGATTTCTATAAATAGAAATAGAATCTAATGCATATTTTGTACTTAAAATAACCTCTTCCATGAAAAATCTCCCCCAATTTAAGACCAAAGAATTCTATATACTATATTCTCCTACTAATTCTTTAAAACTCTTTTCATTGTTATTAATCCACTGAGAAAAAGTTTCATGAGAAACCTGAATTAATTGTGCTAACTCATATAAAAATTCCGGTATTTTTTCCTGTGGTAAATCTCCATAACTCCTAGCTAGACGAGCCTTGTCTACACTGTAATCTCCGTCAATGTGTAATTCAAATATATTTCTAGATTCTCCATTAACTTTTTTCATTTTGCCAGTTAAGCCTATCTCTCCAATTTGATGTAAACTACAGGAATTTGGGCATCCTGAAATACGAACTCTAGGTAGTACATCTCTTTTAAAGTCCTTAAGTCTAAACATGTTTATAATTTCTTCTAAGGTATTTTGGCTATTAAGTATGCCGATTTGACAAATTGGAACTCCAATACAGGATACTGATTGTTCTAATTTTGTTTCTCCCCCTAGGTTATCCGTAAGTTTCAGCCAACTTTCTGCTTCCCTGCCGTCTAGGTTTCTTATGTACAAACCCTCCGTCATTGTTAGTCTTATTTCACTACCATTAGTTTTATCTAATTCATCTATAATAAGTTTCATAGTATCTAAAGTTAATTTCCCACCAATTGGATGAAAATAAATACTATACAGTCCCTCTTGCTTTTGATTAAATAATCTAGCATGCCTAAGGTTTGTCTCAACGCCCGTCTTATGCCTTTCTTCATGCACAATACTAATTTCCAAATTATTTTTTTTCTTCTCATCCTCTAAATACTTCTTATAGCATTTTATGAAGGCATCCTGTCCCAAACGTTTTACTATATATCTTATTCTAGCCTTTCCTTTGTTTTCATAATCCCCTTCCTTCATAAAAAGGTTTGTAATTGCTTCCACATGATATAAAATATCCTTAGGTTCAACTAATTCATCAAACTCTAATGATAATGCAGGATTAATTCCAATTCCACCACCTAAAAATAATCTAAAGAATTCCTTATCATTTTTTTTAACAGCCAAAAATCCAAGATCTGTAGCTGTACAGTGGGCATGGTCTGCTTCTCCACTTGAAAAAGCTACCTTCATCTTCCTAGGTAACTTATAAGTATATATTTTATTAATGAAATGTTGGTTCACTTTCATCGCATAGGGAGTTACATCAAAAGCTTCCTCAGGATCTACTCCTGAAAGTGGTGACATTGATACATTTCTTGGATAATTTCCACCAGCACCTCTAGTATATATATTTTTTTCTAAACCCTCTTCCATTACTGCACAGATCTCATCAATAGATAGTCCATGTAATTGTATAGACTGGCGAGTGGTTAAATGTACATTGCTTAATTTATTTGCTGTGGCAAAATTATATATTATTTTAAAATCTTCACTAGTAATAACCCCTGATGGAATTCTTAGCCTTGCCATAAATTCTGTTCCACCACGATGAGCGTACACTCCCATTCCTCCAGAAACCTTTTTAAAGTCCATTGAAGTTACTTCTTTTTTTAAGAACTTATGACCTAACTCTCTAAATTGAGCTATTTCCTCTAGTAAAATTGTTTTTAAATCTTTCACGTTATCACCTCAAAATTATTTTCAGTTTTCTTTCAAAAAAACTTTTCAATTCAATTAATAATTATTTTTTAGGGTAGAAGTGATTTTAACCACTTCTACCCCTTATTTTTATTTAGGATTTAAATTGATTTTTATTTAGCCAAGAAGGAAATTCTACCTTATCATTAGGTACTAGTTTTTCTTGAACTGGAGTTTTTGGTAACTCATTTTGATTTGTGTCTAATCCAGTTGCAATTAGTGTTATGCATACTTCATCTTCAACACCTTCGTCAATGTATGCTCCAAATATTATCTCTGCCTCTGAATCTACCTGTTCCCTAATAAACTCTACTGCCTCATTAATTTCTATTAAGGATAAGCTTGGACCCCCAGTTATATTTACTAATAATCCTGTTGCTCCGCTTATTGATGTCTCAAGTAATGGACTGCTTACTGCTAATTTAGCAGCCTTTATTCCGGCATCATCACCTTTTGCTATTCCCATTCCCATATGAGCAATACCTGAATTTTTCATAATTGAGCTCACATCTGCAAAATCAAGATTTATCATACCTGGTATGTTTATAATATTAGAAATACCCTGTATTCCAAACTTTAAAACTTCATCTGCACTAATAAATGCTTCCACAAAAGTAATTCTCTTATTATCACCTTTCAAAAGATTACCGTTTAAAATTACTATTAATGAATCAACACTTTTCTTTAGCTTTTCTATACCGCTTGTAGCGTTAGTCATTCTCTTTCTGCCTTCAAAAGGAAAGGGTTTCGTCACTATTCCAACAGTTAATATACCCATAGCTTTAGCTATGGATGCAATAATTGGAGTTGCTCCTGTCCCTGTTCCTCCTCCCATTCCAGCAGTTAAAAACACCATATCCGCTCCAGCCAAACAACTTCTCAATTCTCCTTCATTTTCAAGGGCAGCCTTTTCCCCAACTTCAGGAATAGCACCTGCACCAAGACCTTTTGTCAACTTAATTCCAATTTGTATTACCTTGTCAGCTTTTGATGCTACAATGCTTTTCATATCAGTATTCACTGCAATGAACTCAACACCTTGCATGCCAGCTTCAACCATTCGGTCTATAGCATTATTGCCGCCTCCACCTACTCCTACTACTTTAATATTTGCAGGATAAGTCTTCATACTATCATAAGCCACAAATATCCCTCCTAATTCTATATATACGATTATAACAACTTAACTTATGGCTAAATTAAAATATTTTATTATCACATTTTTTTAGCTATATGTTAAATATACTCTAAATAACACTACATTTCTATACTTTTTTTCATTACTTCACTATAAATTAATATTTATACTTTAAATTAAATTATAAAAATCATTCAAATAATGATTTTGGAGGGTTAAATATGATCTTCCGAAAATTTCTAGAGGTACACTAAAAGATAGAACCTACATAAATTGATTATATAGGTTCTATCAATATTAGATTAAACTACAGCATATCCTGTTTTTTGAATGCAACTTTTTATTACCTCAGCACTAGCAGGCTCATTATACTCTATTTCAACTGTACCTCTATTAATATCAACTGCTACTTTTTGGACTCCTTCGATTTTATCTAAGGAGTTATGCAACTTAGTTCTGCTCTCTGAATTTACTAATCCAGAAACATTATAATGTTCTGTTTTCATTTTATTCTCCTTTCATAATAAAGCTTTATTAGATATATTAATTATATTATGAAGAAAAACCTACATTTTTATACAAATTTTTAAATGTCTTCTGTTTCAAGTGCAAAGCCTTCTAAATTCACATCATCTGTTAGTTCAATCAATAAACAAATCTTGCCCTGACTATCCTTTACCTTTCTAATACTTTTAAGTTCCTTTGGTATAAAAGTAAGATTTATAGATTCAGTAGAAATTTTCATAGATTTCGTATTCATATCGGGAACTATATTTTTAACCTTAAATTCGAAGTTTGTATCTCCTAAAACCTGTTTATAGGCTTCCTCAAGCCCCTCTAACTTTTCTAAGCCACTCTCCTCAAGTATAGCCTGCACATCCTTTAAACTTACCAAGACAGCTTGGCTATCTACTTCGTCCTCTTCATCCTCTTCAAGCTTTTTAGACAGATTTTCATATATATTCTGCATTGTATTAGGGGTTATTGTATCCCCAACCATTGCTCTCAATATAGAACTAAACTCCTCCTTTTCATTTTCTGCTGTCTTTTTGAAATCGCAGTTTAGTACTTCCTGGACAAAACTCATATTAATATCCTTGGGTTTTGCTGTATAATACATAATTCTATTTATATCAGCACAATTGTTATTAAAACAGGGGAACATAAATCCATCTAAAGGTGCATTAAGATTTACTGTCCCATCTAGAATAGAGTTAACCTTAAATTTCATCTCTAAAAAGTCAAACTGCAAGCCTTTCTTTGGAGGGTCTATTTTATTTATACTGCACATCATAAATTGGAAGGCAAATACATTATCATCTATAGCGATTTCAGCTTCTTTTCTCCTTCTAGATGATGCTCCCTTCCAATATTCTGCTCTTATAAAAGTAATAATTACATCAGTTTCATATTTAAAATTTTCTGCAAGTTTAGTCACAACTCTATCAGCAGCAGCTATAAAGCCATCCTTCTCCTCTTTCACAGCCGAATAAAGAATGTTTCGAGCATGATATTTATCTTCTACGCCCACGCTATCTTCCTTTAAAAAATCTAATTCAAAAAGCTTTGTATCTAAACTACCAGATAGTATCTTTTTGAAATTTTTTAAATATATTTCCTGCTTTTCACTATCAAAATTCTCAAAATAATCTAGTTCTGAATGGATTACAACCCCATCATCCTTCTTTAAATAAACACTATATATTTCATTTACCTTAAGCATATTATTCTCTATTTTTATTTCTTTCCTTATTGCTGCTAAATCTTGTTTATTCATTACTATACCTCACTTCACATTTTATTTCTGTAATTTCATATCGTAAAAATAAACGTATACGCTATGATTCTTTTGTTAACCTTCTATATTATATCATAAAAATACTTAGGCATATAAGTATATAAAAAGAACAAAAATATTTTTAAATAAAAAAAATACTAAGCTTTAAGCTTAGTATTTTTGACCTGGCAACAACCTACTCTTCCACAGAGCTGCCCCTGCAGTACCATTGGCGCGATAAGGCTTAACCTTCGTGTTCGGGATGGGAACGGGTGTTACCCTTAACGCCATAATTACCAGATTGAGGTTTCTTTTGATTATATAGAAACCCGTCAAAGAATGTTTTATTCTCTGAAAATTGCACAAGAAAAAGTTAAAGTTTATATTGGTCAAGCCCTCGACCTATTAGTATTAGTCAGCTGAACACATTGCTGTGCTTACACCTCTAACCTATCAACCTGGTAGTCTTCCAGGGGTCTTACTA
>JACMJL010000022.1 GCA_014380625.1 Clostridiaceae bacterium | reverse complement strand
TTAGAATCATTAATTTTAGAAAACTTGAATATTAGCTAAAATCTAAAGTTATAAATTTTTAATAGATTTTAGTTAACGGGATATTTTATGGAAGATATTAAATTTAGTTCACTAGGTCTTAGTGAAGATGTACTTAACGCAATCAATGCAATGGGGTTCGAAGAACCATCCCAAATCCAAGCACAGGCGATTCCTGTAGTTTTAGAAGGTTTTGACATTATAGGTCAAGCTCAAACTGGAACAGGAAAGACATTAGCTTTCGGTGCTCCAATTCTAAGCAAAATGGAGAAATCCTTTGGTAAAATCCAAGTTTTAATACTTACACCAACTAGAGAGCTTGCAATTCAAATCAATGATGAGCTTTCACGTATAACTAAGTTTGCAAAGTTTACTTCTCTACCTGTATATGGTGGTCAGCCTATCGACAGACAGCTTAGATCATTAAGAAACGGAGTAGACATAGTTGTAGGAACTCCTGGTAGAGTTCTTGATCACATGAGAAGAAAGTCTATTGATTTCAGTAATGTTAACTTCTTCGTTCTTGACGAAGCAGATGAAATGTTAAACATGGGCTTTATTGATGATATTAGAGATATTATGAGTTCTCTTGGAGAAAACAAACAAACTCTTTTATTCTCAGCAACTATGCCAGATCAAATAAAGAAACTAGCTTCTAGATATATGAAACTTGATATGAAACACATTGCAATTGTTAAAAACACAATGACAGTTTCATTAACAGAACAGTTTTATTATGAAATTAAGCATAAAGATAGATTCGAAACACTTTGTAGAATTCTTGATGTAGATGAACCTGAAAGTGCTATAATTTTCTGTAGAACTAAAAAAGGCGTAGATGAAATAGTTGAACAGATGAAAACTAGAGGTTATGTAGTTGAAGGTATGCATGGTGATATGGGTCAGAATCAAAGAATGAGTACTCTAAAGAAATTCAAAGAAGGAAATCTTGATTTCCTTGTTGCAACAGATGTTGCTGCTAGAGGTATTGATGTAGAGAATATTACTCATGTTATAAACTATGAATTACCAGAGGATTCTGAATCCTATGTTCATAGAATTGGAAGAACTGGAAGAGCTAACAGAGAAGGTACAGCTTATAGCCTTGTAACTCCTAGAGAATACATGATTTTAAAACAAATCGAGAAATTCACTAAGAGCAAGATTAAGAGAAAAGAAATTCCTTCTTTAGACGATATTTATGAAGTTAAGAACCAAAATATTTTGAATAAAGTTAAAGAAACTATAGAGAAAAATGAATATGCTAAGTTTGTTACTTTAGCAACAAACCTAGATGATGAGTATAATTTGGTTGATGTTGCAGCAGCACTAATTAAAATGCTGTTTGACAAAGAATTAAGCTTTGATTATAATGAAAATTCAATTGAATCAACAAGCGAAAGTTCAGTAAGATTATTTTTATCAGCTGGAAGAATAGATAAAGTAAACCCAGCAAACCTTTTAGAGTTCTTTGCTGATAATGCTAAGACTAGAAAAGAAGAAATTGGAAACATAGATATTTTAGAGAAATTCACTTTTGTTGATGTTCTACCTGGAGCTGTTAATGCAATTTTAGAAAAATGTAGTGGTAAGAGAATTAACAAGAGAAAAGTTAATATAGAAGTAGCTAAAGGAAAAAAATAATTTACTTATAAAAAAATCCCTGCAGAACTTAATCTGCAGGGATTTTCTATTTCGGCATTCCTTTATAAATTCTGTAATCTATGCTTGGAAAAATATTATCTAGTTTCTCAATTTCTTCAAGCCACTTTTCATCAATTTCTTCGCTTATAATAGTTTCATACAGCTTGTTAAAACGCTCCACATGGGTAAAAACTCTCCGTTTAGCGTAATTAACTGCAGTATTATTTTTCATAATAAATGCCCAATCAGAGGCTTGTGCTAACAACAATTCTCTTACTGCCTGATTCAATCCTCTTTCTTGTAATTCACTCAGGCCCTTATATGTATTTGCCATCCAAAACATTTTATCTTCACAGTCATGTATTTCTCTATAGATCCAATGATTTGTAGGATTAAGCCAAACTGAGAAATCTCCGTTCTCCCCCCAACTAGAAGGATTTGGAGTACTAATTTCATTTATAGAATACTTGTTTAAATAATCTAAAGGCGTTATTAATTCATAATAATTATTTTCTTTTGCAGACTCTTTTATAAATTCATAAATAAAATCAGGTCCCTCAAACCACCAATGCCCAAAGAGTTCTGCATCATACGGACATGTTATTATTGGTGTTTTTTCCATACGGACGCTAGCAACACTGATCTGAGCATTTCTAGAGTTAGAGAAATGTTTAGCATGTTTTTTCACTACCATCATTGCCTTATCTCTATTATAGTATTCTTTATTATCAGTATGATCAGTTATTTTATAATATTTTAAACCTGTGTCAATTCTAATACCCTCAGGGTTAATATATGGAGCTATATATTCTATTGGCAATTCAAACCCTATATCTCTATAGAATTCTCTATAGTTAGAATCTCCCGGATACCCTAGAGTTCTACTCCAAACCTGATGACTTGACTCCATATCCCTTGGAAAAACATATACCTTTTCCTGTGTTTCTATCGGAGCATAGGTTCCATAAATTGGTTTAGGGCAGGCATTTAGTACTCCGATACCTTCAGATATAAAATACTTAATCCCAAACTCCTTCAAGATAGAATCTAATCCGTAGGAATATGCACATTCAGGGAGCCATATCCCATTTGGTGCATGTCCTAAAGCTTCTGTATAAGCTTTAACTCCCATAGCTATCTGTGCCCTAGCCGCCTGCGGGTTCACCATTAAAAGGGGCAACAACCCATGGGTAGCCGCAGAAGTTATTATATCCATACAGCCTAATTTATCAAATTTTCTAAAAGCATTCATTAGGTTTTGGTTATATTCTTTATATATTTGTAGTAATTCATTATATCTTTTATTATAAAATAGAGAAGTTTTCCTTAATTCTTCATTTAAATTAAAAGTTCTTCCAATTTCTAGTTTTGATAATTTCAAAGTTTTAAGAATATATTCTAAATACTTTTCATTTAAGTACTTATCTTCAAGCATTGCCATTAGTGTAGGAGTTATAGATAGAGTAATTCTAAACCTTACCTTTTCCTTTAATAGTTTATCGAAAATTTGAATTAAGGGTAAATAGCACTCAGTGATTGCTTCAAATAGCCATCTTTCCTCAAGAGCTTCCTTAACTTCAGGATGTCTTACAAAAGGTAAATGAGCGTGTAGTATTAATGAAACATAACCTTTAATCATGGTTCTCCCCCTAATCTATTTACCTGGAGCTAACTGACCCTAATTTTTTAATATTTTCTGCGATTTGGTTAAAAAATTCGTATTCACTAATAGATGAATCTTCTCTCACCGCACTACTTCTTCCTGTTGTAACTCTATTGGATACTGTAATTGGTATAAAGCTATCAGCTGAAAGTAGCCTACCTAAGCTTACAAATAAGTTTAAATTATCTCTTTCTAAGTTAATGTAACAATTATCTGCTTTTAAATCTAGAAATATAGTTTGTAGTTCCTTAATTCCTCCATTTTCTATAGAATAGACCTTTAATATTGGTTTTGATAAATCCCAAGCATGAAATCCATATTTCTCCTCGAAAACCTTTACAATTGAGTTTTCAAGATTAAAATAACAGAATATTGTATATGGATTTTGAACTAATAAAACCAAAGATGTCTTATTTGCAATTCCCATATTTTCACCCCAAATACTTTTATTTACAAAATTATTATACAATATAATAATTTACTTGTCACCTTTAAAAAATTATTCTGTACCTAATAAAGTATTCATAAACTAAAATTGGGGGTGATATTTTGAAAAGAATTATAATTTCAAAATTCATAAAAATTTTGCTTACCTTGCTGTTTTTACTGATTTTAGAAACCATTATTATTTTTATGTTAATTGAGAAGGATAAAGTAAATAATATACACAGGGATATCCCAAGTCATAACCCAAAGATCCCTTTAACTTTAGTAATGAATATTTCTTCTAGCAGACTTGAGTTTTTCAAAGGAAATACTTCCCAAATAAGTATATGAAAAACAGAGAAATTAGACTATTTGCACCTAAAATAATTTGACTATAAACATCAAAAAAAGTATAATTATTGTATATTACGACAAACTTTATATCACTATCTGGTGATAATAAGAAAAAAAATCTGATGAACAAATGAATTTAAAACGAGGAGATGGTTTAAACATGTTAAAAAAATTTAGAAGTATTCAAACACAGCTTTTAGCTATTTCTGTAATTGTTGTACTCATTGCATTAGGTACAGTCGGTACTATTATTAATAATCAGGTATCTTCCCAAGCTTTAGATAATTATTTAAAAAACTCCAATGACCAGCTAAAAATTGTATCCAAAGTAATCAATGTTTTTTATGCTCAGATTGATAAAGACATTAATATGATGGCAACAAATCTGTTGGTAATGAAAGGGGGGACAGATATTACCTCCTATGCAAAAAATGCTGAAAAAGTTAGTATGACACCCTCAAAAAATGGAGGGTTAGAACAATCTACCTATGAAGTTTTCAAACAATACGCTGATTCTCATCCAGGGACAATGTATGTTTATTTTGGAACAGAAAATGGGTCTTATTTGCAATGGCCTGAAACAACTATACCTGCAACTTTTAATCCACCTGAAAAAGGTTGGTACAAGGTAGCTTTACCTGGAAAAGGCGCCATAGTAAGAACAGAACCTTATGTAGACGGTATTTCAAACGCTATGATAACAAGTAACGTGCGTTCTTTTAATGATGCAAATGGAAAGCTTATTGGAACATTAGGAATTGATGTGAATCAATCTGTAATAAGTGACATGTTGAGTGAAATGAAAACTGGAAAAACAGGATTTTCAATGATAGTTCATAATACAGGTGTTATTATGGCAGATGGAAAAAATTCTAAAAACAATTTCAAAAAATTATCTGACGTAAAGATAGCTGGGATAGAAAAATTAATATCGAAAGACTTAAAACCCTTTAACTTGAAAATTGATGGATTAACCTATACGGTTAATCCCTATAAAGTTCAAGGTACTGACTGGGTTTTAGCATCATTTTTGTCCGTGAATGAAATAAATGAAGAAGCTCACAAATTATCATTTATGATTGTAATTGTATCTGTAATTATGCTTTTTATAACAACATTATTAATTACAATTACTACCAGGAGAATTACTACTCCAATAATAAAATCCTCCGAGTACCTAAAAACCCTTGCAACGGGAGACTTCTCTCAGAATATTGATCCTAAATTTTTGTTAAGAAAAGATGAAATTGGCTCAATGAGTAATGGAATAAAGGATATGACAAATTCTTTAAAAAGTTTAGTTACCAGCATTAAAACAGAATCAACCGCAATAGAAAATGAAGTTGACTATGTTATGAATAATGTTATTACATTAAATGCAGGGATTGAAGATATCTCCGCCACAACAGAAGAGTTAGCTGCCAGCATGGAAGAAACTGCAGCATCCTCACAGGAGATGTCCGCAACTTCTCAGGAAATAGAAAAATCCGTACAATTTATTGCCGATAAATCTAAAAAAGGTGCTATTGCGGCTGGAGTAATTACGAATAGAGCCATCGATACGAAGAAAAATGTTGATGCTGCTCAAAAGAAGGCAATTGATATATTTAATAGTACCAAAGGGAAATTAGAACAAGCAATAGAAGATTCAAAAGTTGTAAAACAAATTAATTTGTTAACGGAATCTATTATGCAGATAACAGAACAAACCAACCTTCTTGCATTAAATGCTGCAATTGAGGCTTCAAGAGCCGGTGAGGCTGGTAGAGGATTTTCAGTTGTTTCAGATGAAATACGAAAGCTAGCTGAGCAATCAAAAAACACTGTTATTCAAATACAGGATGTTACCTCAAAAGTTACAAGCTCAGTTAATAATCTCTCAAGTAGTTCAACAGATCTCTTAACCTTTGTGTCAACAGACGTTAACAATGATTATAAGGTTATGTTGGATGTTGCAGAAAAATACAGTGAAGATGCAAAGTTTATAGATGATCTTGTTATAGAATTCAGTTCTACTTCAGAATATCTTTTAACTTCAATACAGGACATCTTGGCAGCAATAGATGGAGTTGCTATGGCATCTAGTGAAGGTGCAAGTGGAACATCGGATATAGCAAATAAATCAATAGATATAAATAATCAATCAAATAATGTTAAGGAACAGGTTTTAAAGACTAAAGAAAGTGCAATCAGATTAAAAAATGAGATAGCAAGATTTAAAATATAGTATTTATTTTTTTAAATGGGTGTCTGAAAATGATTTAAAATTCATTTTCAGACACCCATTTTTTTTCATTAAATATCTATTATCTCAACATTTTCTACTGCTTCATTAATCAGTTTTTCTACATCTAATTTAGCTTCAGAGTTCTTAATTAGATCTAGCCTAGGCTTTGTTTTTGGATGCTTAGGAACAAATATTGTACAGCAATCCTCGTAAGGAAGTATTGAAGTTTCAAAAGTTCCAATTTGTTTTGCTATAGTTATTATATCTTCTTTATCTGTAGCAATTAGTGGTCTAAAAACAGGTATATCCGCTGCATCAGAGCTTACAATAAGACCTTCCATAGTTTGACTAGCCACTTGTCCTATACTCTCTCCAGTGGTTAATGAATCAATTTTAAACTTGGCAGCAAGACTACTTGCTACAGATGCCATAAATCTTCTCATGATAATCGTAAGTTCCTTCTCTGGACACTTCTCAATAATCTGCATCTGAATATCTGTGAAAGGCACAATATATAACCTCAAATGACCTGTATAGCCTTTTAATAGCCTTGCTAGCTCTTTAACCTTATCCTTTGCTCTCTCTGAAGTATAAGGGTGGCTATGGTAGTAAACTGCACTAAGCTTCACACCTCTTCTTCCCATGAGATAACCAGCTACTGGGGAATCAATTCCACCTGAAAGCAATAAAAGAGTACTTCCATTAGTTTCGTAAGGCATACCACCAACTGCTTTAATACGCTTTGAATATACATAGGCATTATTTCTTATCTCCACATTTAATCTACATTTAGGGTTATGAATATCAACTTTAATATCAGAGGTATTATTAAGGACATAGGCTCCAACTTTAACACAAACCTGCATTGAATCTCGTGGAAAGCTTTTATTAGCTCTATTTGTTTCAATCTTAAAAGTTTCTTCGCCGCTTTCTACTACCTGTTTAAGTGCTTCTTCACATATTTTATCGAAATCACTTTCAAGTTCAGTTACTACACAAACCTCAGCTACCCCAAAAACTCTTTTTACTTTTTCAATAACTGGGTCAAGATCCAGTGCAAATATGAACCATCTTCCTGTATCTTCAATGTATTCAAACTCCTCGCCATATAAAGCATTTTTAATATTATTCTTTAATTTTCTTTCAAAACTCCCCTTATTTAATCCCTTCAGAAAAATTTCTGGTGCATATTTTATCATTAAAAGTTTTCTCATTTATTTAGTCTCCTTAAAAATTTTAGTGAATTTATTAAATTATCAATTACATAATCTACTTCTTCTTTTGTGTTTATTTCATTAAAACTGAATCTAATGGTACCTTCTGCATCCTTTTTATTTAATCCTATAAATGTAAGTATTGGACTATAACTTAATTTTTTTGAAGAACAGGCAGATCCAGTGGAAACAAAAATATCCTTATCCTCTAGGGCATGAATCAATACTTCCCCTCGAACTCCTTTAAACGAAACACTTAGAACATGTGGTAAAAAGTCTTCTGAAATTGGGCTATTTATTAATATATTATCAATAACATTAAGCTTTTTCACAAAATACCTTTTTACTAGGTCAACTTTTTCATAATTTACAACTATATTTTCATGCATTTTTTTTGCGGCAGTAGCAAATCCACTTATTGCTGCTAAATTTTCTGTTCCAGATCTAAAATTTCTTTCCTGTCCCCCACCATGTATTAGGGGTTCTGGGTGTAAATCTTTTTTGATATAAGCTATTCCAACACCTCGTGGTCCATGGATCTTGTGTCCACTTGCTGAAAGTAAGTCTATCTTACACTTTTGCAGGTCTATTTTCAACTTACAAAAGCTTTGAACTGCATCCACATGAAACTTAGCTCTATTACTCTTTTCCTTTATAAGCTTTCCAATAGCCTCTAAATTCTGAATGGCTCCAAATTCATTATTTGCATGCATTATAGAAACAATTGCAGTTTCTTTCTTAATGGAGAGACTTAATTGTTCTAAATCTATTTGTCCTAGCTTATTTACATCTAAGAAAGTAACTTCAACCCCTTGCTTTTCTAAGTAATCACAGACAACTGTTACACTTGGATGCTCAATTTTAGTTGTTATAAGATGTAACCCGGGTTTTATAAAACCTTTAAGTAAAAAATTATTACTTTCACTACCACAAGAAGTGAATATAATTTCTCCTTCACTACAGTTTAGTATTTCTCCAAATACTTTTCTGTTCTCTCTTAACTTGTCTTCGGCTTTTAAACCAAGTGAATGTGCTGAAGAAGGGTTTCCATAAATTTTTCTCATGGAATCAGCCATCACGTCTATAACTTCATCATAAACCTTTGTAGTTGCACTATTATCAAAATATACTTCCATTAATTTCACTCTTTCATAATTCAAAATATTTATTCCCAAAACTACTATATACTTATTCTTTAAGTATTTCAAGTTTTTAAGTAAAAACAGAAAAACTCCCTATTTAAAGAGAGTTTTTCTGTTTTTTTTATTTGATTAAAACTTGATGAATAAAAATAGCCCCTTCTGTTTTTACTATATGAGTAAACTGCGGATTCATTGTTTCTATAAAAGATTTAATCCAAGAAAACCTAAGGGAATATAAGGTTTCTACAGACGCTCCTGCTGCTTCCCAATATCCTCTATGTAAACATTTTGTATTCTTCCACTCTAATATATCACTTTCTTTTATAGTTACATTATTTACATTATCACAAGGCATTCCTTCAAGTATATAAGCATTAAGAGCCTCATAAAGCTTAGGGGCTGTATCACTTTCATAAATGTCTTTTGCTTTTTGTGCTAATTCATTAGCCTGATTGTTAAAAGTTTTAAAAGCAATTTTTTCTGCTTGTTCTCCATATTTTTTAATAATATCCCCTAAAAGTTCAGCTTGACGAGTTTCAGCTGTAGCTATTTTATTTTGTAGCCATCCATGAATATTTGTTGAGTCAACTAAATCCTCAATTAGTCCATCATCAAGTGGCTTTCCGTATTTATCATTAATTTTATTCACTATGATATCCACTTCTTCTCCATAGACTTCCCTATATGAATTTATTAAATCTTTTTCTAAACTCTCTGCTACCTTTATTTTATTAAATAACCATCCATGAATTGGTGCTAAAAATCTACTCATTACAAATTCCTCCTTAATATTAACTTGAGTTTAGTATACCTCTATTGGCATTTATTAGTCCGTAACATATGTAACACAAAAATAAATAATTGTACCCATACATTTGATTTTTTTTTATTTACGCTATAAAATAACAACATAAGAAAAATTTATGTTTTATTAAGGGGGCTATTTTATGGAAATTCAAAGAAAAAGCAGAAGTAATATTAATAGTAAGACAAAGGATTTAGTGACTTCAGCATTACTAATAGCTGTAGTTTTCGTTTCAACCTCCTTTATCAAAATCCCATCACCATTTTCATTAAATACTGGAGGCCTAATCCATGTGGGAAATGTTATGTTCTTCATGGCAGCCATAGTTTTCGGGAAAAAGCAAGGTGCCATTGCAGGAGCCTTTGGAATGGGTTTGTTCGATATATTAAATGGTTATCTTATTTGGGCTCCTTTTACTTTTATAATAAGAGGTGTAATGGGCTTTACAATTGGGTATTTTGCAAATGCACATGGTAGAAAAGGAAATAACTTGAAATGGAATATCATTGGACTAACTATCGCTAGTATTTTTTTAGTGTCTGGTTACTTTGTTACCAATTTGATTCTATTCCATAGCTTAGTTGGGGCCATTTCAGGAATTTCTGGTGATTTAACTCAAGTTGCCTTAGGCTTTATTTTAGGAGTTCCGCTTACACTTGCAGTTAAGCAAACTAAGGTTTTTGATAATTACTAAAGCTAAAGGGCTTAAGCACATATTGGTGACCTTAGTACAGTTTAGCTACAGCTACTTCTCTAAACTATACTAAGGTCTCTAATACTAATTATTTCTGTCTAGAACATATATTACTTAACCGCCCTCATAACTACAGAATAACTATCAGCATTTAACTCTTGATTTGAAAAAGCTCCGTGAATGCCGATTTTTGAAAATCCAGCTTTCATTAAGATCCTTAAGAGTTCATTGCTTTTTAATGGTAATAAGGGTACAGAATTTTCATACCTTTCTACACTTAAAGTTTTACTTATAATTAGCTCTGTATCAAAATTAATAATTTTTTCTTCTTCAGCTACTCTATATTTCCTAACAAATTTAATACCTTGCTGGCTTCTATCTATTGTAGGAAGCTCTTTAATATCATTTATTAAAATTCTATCATAATTTATGATTTGAACAATAAATTCACCTTGATTTTCTAGCCTACTATAAATATCACAAGCAAATTTTTCTATCTTCTCAATGTCATTCAAATGAACAAGGGAGTTGCCAATACAGTAAATTAAATCAAAGGTTTCATCTTTAATAATCTTATGAAGTTCTAACATATTAGCTTCATAAAAATGCACATTATCATATGAAGTTTTATCCTTTGCTAATCCTATCATGGCCTCATCTAAATCTACCCCAATTACTTCATGACCTTTTTCTCCTATTGCAATAGCATAAGTTCCAGTTCCGCATGCTAAATCCAATACCTTTGATTTTTCCTTTAAATTTACGACTAAAAATTCAAGTGTAACTTTATCTTTGGGGAAAATTATATCGTACACAGCGCTTAATTCTTTATAGAAGCTCATATTTTATACTTCCGTTCTAGTTCCTCCAAAGCATCAATATAATTCTTTTGTAATTGATCCTTAGTGGCCTGAGCTTCAATTTCTTCACAGCTTTTATTTACATCTTCCATGTCTATTTGACTTAATGCTCTTCTTGCAAAGCTATATATCAGTTTATCTTCTTTTTCAATGTGTCTTGTTAATAGATCCGTATAACATATAGAGTTTGCTATTATATCCACCCTTGAATCTAAATCGCCATTTTTAACTCTTAGAAGCGCTTCTTCTAAAAGTTTAATGTGTTGCCTTCCTAAATCATGTTCAATATACATTCCAGATAAAGGACCCTTCACTACCTGCTCACCTAATTGTGTCTCCATCTTTTTAAAAAGAACAACCTCCTCCTTATTGTGATGATGTTTATCTGCATAGCCTCTCACAAATGAAATCATCTTTTCAAAGGATACAAAATCAACAGGTTTGCCCTCTAGTACCTCTACACTTAATTTTCTAAATAACTTTAACCCTCTTAAAATATATTTATGTTCATCCATCATTAAATTTATTGCATCCATAATTTTTCCTCCTTATTCTTTATTATTATCTATATTTTTAATATTAACCCGTATATGTACTTCTTTAATAATATAATAGCAATACTTACGATACAAAACAGTAACCGTTGTTACAAGTTTTAAAAAAGAAGTGGTTAAACCACTTCTTTTTTACTATCAATAAATTGAAAATCCTCAGCAATTACTTCAGCTTTATATCTCTTAGTGCCGTCACTAGCTTCATAACTGCTAGTCTGAAGTCTTCCACTTACACTTATTAACTTACCTTTAGTCATGTATTCGCTGATAATCTCCGCTTTTTTATCCCAAAATACAATAGGAATAAAATCAGCCTGTTTGTCACCATTAACATCTTTATAATGCCTATCTACAGCAAGAATAAGTTTACATAGAACCTTTCCGGTTTCTTCAATTATTTTGGTTTCTGGGTCCTTTGTTAATCTTCCAATTAAAATAATTTTATTCATGATTCTCCTCCAAATGATTTTTTCTTTAATTATGTCCACATAATTAATTTATAATCATTTTACAAATTAAAATAGCGCTGATAAATAAATATCAGCGCTATTTTGTAGCGTTAGGCATCTTTGGTTTGTTATTTTCTTTCAGATACCTTATTCTTCTATGATATATGGAACTGTTATTACAGCAATGTTTCTTCTTCTCATAAGCATACTTCTTATAAAAACAGATGTTTGATTGTGTAAAACTGCATGCCACCACTTAGTTATTACAAACTGAGGCAATACCACTGTAACTGTATCATTTGGTCCTGCAGCATACTCCTCTGAATCTATATAATTACATAAAACGTGTAATACATCTCTGTATGGAGACTTTTTAACCACCATTGGAATACCAACATCATATTCTTCCCACTTAGCTTGAAGTTTTTTGCTAGATTCTTCATCTACAGCAATATGAAATACAATTACATTATCAGATATTGTTCTAGCATAATTTAAAGCCTTTAAAAAAGATCTGTTTAAAGTATCTATTGGTACAATTACATATTGTTTTTGCTTAATAAAACTAATATCTTTTGGTTTTTCAGCCACAGTTAATTTTAATTGTTCTGCAACTTTAGAATAATGTCTTTTTATTCTGGTCATAACAAAAACTAAAATCGGTATAATTATACATACAATCCATGCGCCATGCTCAAATTTTTCTATTATTAATATTATAACGGTCATAAAAGTTACAGTGGCTCCTAAACCATTAATAAAAGCCTTGTGCCTCCAACCTGGAGTTTTAAGCTTAAGCCACCTCATAAACATACCTGATTGTGATAGTGTAAAGGATAAAAATACTCCAACAGCATATAAAGGTAATAAGAAATGAGTGTCAGCTTGGAATATAATAATTAGGACAATTGCACCGGTACACAAAAGGATTATTCCATTAGAAAAACTCAATCTTTTTCCTCTTTTGGTAAATTGTCTTGGTGCAAATCCATCTTTAGATATTATTGATAACAAAAATGGAAAATCTGCATAAGCTGTATTAGCTGCCATAATTAAAAGCAAGGCTGTAATTACCTGTACTGAATAAAACATAATGCTTCCAGAACCAAATACTTGAGTGGCTATTTGTGCAATAACAGTAATTTCTCCAGGTACTGGATGATATATATTAGC
>JACMJL010000185.1 GCA_014380625.1 Clostridiaceae bacterium | reverse complement strand
CGAAGGAACTGAATGGACTAAAATATTCTCCTTTTATTCTAGATATTCTTTTATATTATAGCTATGATTCTTCCAATGCCGAGAAAATTTATCGTGACGTTTTAGAAATGAGTTGAGGAAGGTAGAGAACACTTGAACATTATTAATATTAGTAATTCATTAAATGACGTAACTTATGATGCCATAAGGAAAGATATTATGAATATGACACTGGAACCAGGAATGAATGTCAGTGTACAGAAGCTTTCCGAACGCTATGGTGTCAGCAGGACCCCAGTACGTGAAGCAATTGTTCGCCTTCAACAGTCAGGTTTGGTGGAAATCTATCCACAGCGAATGACTGTGGTATCAAAGATTGATTTGGATAGAATTTGCGAAGAATTGTTTATTCGCACTTCTCTGGAGGCTGCTGTGGTGGACAAGTTTATACATAGGTGCAGTGAACTTGTGGGAGATACGATGCAGGAGTTGATTAATAAGCAGAGAAAATATATGGATAAGGAGTATTTTACGGAGTTTTATTCAAAAGATAACCGTTTTCATCAGCTTATTTTTGAGACTGCGGGACAAGCACTTGCCTGGAAGACCGTTGAAAATGTATCTTCTCATTATAGTCGTATTCGCATATTACATGGTAAGATTAATGGTGTGGCGTCCATTATTGATGGACATGAAAGAATACTTGCGGCAGTTCGTAAGCGTGACTCGGAAGCGATGCGCAAAGCTGTTATGGAGTATTCCAGTAATCTGCTAGAGCAGGTAAAAAGCATGTCAAAACAGTATCCTCATTTTTTCTCAAATGACTTCCAACAACCATAAGTAATAATGGGATTGAAAACTCTTACCTTAATAATATGGGTAAGAGTATTTTTATTTTTCAAGGAAGTAATAATGATGATAGTACCAAAGAACAAAGTCCTTGCTATAACAATATCATTATTAATTCCCATATTCCAGTTTTATGGTAAAATAGAAGAAGTATTGTTTAGTACTGAAGGCCAAGTTAATATTAACTGGAAAGAAAATGAGAAAATTTTATGTGCAACAATATTTAAGGCTTCATTAGCGAGAGTTAAAGAATTTAAAGGCGGGGATGTAATGAAAAAATCAATGCAATTCAATCAAAACAGACCCACATCGCTGTGGTACATGAAACCCACTAGCAGAATTATGTTAACACTTTTACTTGTAGGGTCACTGTTCTTTACTGCTTGCAGTACAACCTCCAGTCCTGCAATCCAGACAACGGCACCCCCAGCTGTGACTACCACAGAAAAGGTTGTGCTCGGTGTCATCAAGGTGCAGGGTGGGGCGATGTTGGAGAGGGATATCATCCCTCAGCTATGTAAGGTATTCTCACTACCAGAGCAAGAGGTGAAGGAAATGCTGGCGGCAGCAAGTTCAAGCACGCTAATAAAAGTAGGCTTGATAGATTTCCGTCGCATGGAAGGGCTGATCCTTCCAGGTGAATATGAAATTGAAGAAGGTGACACTTTGAAAGAAAAAGTCTCCAACTGGGTTGTAGCATCTGAAATACGCTACAACAAGCTTCTCTCATCCAATACCAGCGCCAACAATCTGACACCAGCAGAGCAACTCTCCCTGGCATCCGTGATAAATGCCGAATGCCTGGCTGGTACACATCAGAAAGAGGTAGCAACTGTCTTCTTAAACCGACTGCTAAAAGGCTCAAAGCTCCAGAGCTGTGTCACCGCTGAATATGCCTTGGGCTATCAACGTCCATATTTAACTGGTAACGACATTACTAAAGTCAGTAACTACAACACCTATTACATATCTGGCTTGCCCATAGGACCGATTTGTGCCATCAGTGACGCCAGCTTGCAAGCTGCAATGAGCAAAAAAATGGACAGTGATATTTTCTACTTCTATTATGACTATATTCAAAATGATATGTTCTTCTTCGCTGACTACACCAAATTCCAAAAGGAGGGTTCCGTCTCCAGACAACGGTTCGAGGACAACTCTGCAGTAGATAAACGTGCAAAAATCAACAAGCAAGCTTTATATCATTAAAGCCTTTGTTACAATAACCGAAAAAAACAATTACAAATTCTTTTGCTTCTATTGCAAAAAAAAGAGAGCCAGCGGTGAAAACTGCTGGCTCTTTTCTCGTGCGCATATTGACTATAAGGCTCATTTTCTGCAAGAGTTATATTTCTATTAAATAAATATTTGATATGGTATAATTAAAGATAATATAATTTGTAATAATATAAGTTTTTATAGAATTAAATTGGGGGAATTGATGTGAAAGTTCTTATTACTGGAGGCTATGGATTTATAGGATCTCATGTAGCAGAGCGTTTTGAAAAAGAAGGATATCAAGTATTTATTATAGATAATATGTTGTCTGGAAAAGCAGAAAATGTTGAATGCAAACATAAACACTATAGATTTGATGTTGAAGATAAAAGATGTGAGGATATTTTTAGAAACAATAATTTCGATGTTGTATTACATTTAGCCGCTCAGATTAATGCTTCAAAATCCTTAAAAAATCCGTACGTAGATACTAAAACCAATATTTTAGGACTTGTTAATATGCTTGAACTATCTTCTAAATATAAGGTGAAAAGATTTATTTTTGCCTCTTCTGCAGAAGTATATGGTAATAATGAGAATTTACCACTAAAAGAAGATGAGGAATGTAATCCAGTATCCCCTTATGGTATAAGTAAGTATGTTGGAGAACAGTATTGTAAAAAGTGGAGTGAAATTTATAATCTAGATACAGTATGCTTTAGATTCTCAAATGTCTACGGCCCAAGACAGGGGTTATTTGCAGAAGGTGGAGTAATTTCTATATATATGGAAAAATTAATGAATAACAATGAAATTAAATTATATGGAGATGGAAAACAGACAAGAGACTTTATTTATGTATCAGATTTGGTAGAGGCAGTCTACAGAGCTGCTGAAAGTGATATTTCAGGTATATACAATCTTTCCACAAATACCAGAAGAAGTTTGAATGATTTAATTGAGATTCTTAAGGGTTACCATAAAGTTAAAGGTATTATTAGAAGGGATGACAAAAAGGGCGATATTAAGCATTCCTGCTTGGATAATAGTAAGGTTAAAAATGCACTTGATTGGGTGCCTACTAATTCTTTTGAAGATGGGATAGAGAAAACCTTTAAGTGGTATAAAGATAACTATGAGAATCAGGAAATCATGATTAAAAAGAAAGATAGTAAAAAGGATTGGAAGCATCTTAAGAAGGTTCTTCCGTACATTGAAAATGTAATATTATTTTTAGTGATATTTTCTTTAACTAAACTTTTTAAAATGGATTTTTCATTAAATACAGTTGATTTAAAGCTTGTATATATTGTAATTATGGGATTAGTTTATGGAACTAATCAATCTATTATAGCGGTAATACTTTCCGTTTGTCTTTTTACCTATGAAAGTTTTTCAACGGGTATGGATTCATTTTCAATGATGTTAGATACAAGCTTTGTACTTAAAATTAGTATCTATTTACTTGTAGGATTAATCGTTGGCTATATGATAGATAAATATTCAAGGCAAGGAGATTCTAATAAGGTTTTTATTTCAGCAATAGAAGAAAAATATAATTTTTTACAGGAAGTATATAATGAGACCTATATCTCAAAATCCTTATTAGAGAACCAAGTTGTAAATTCAGAGGACAGTTTTGGAAAGATTTACGGAATAATTAAAGAACTTGATAGCTTAGAGCCACAATTTATATACAAAGGGGCAATTGATGTACTAGAAAGAATTTTAAACACAGATGAAATATCAATTTATTCTATTGACAAAAGTGCTAAGTTTTTGAGGTTAATAGTAAAATCCAATAAAGAAAGCCTAATTGCTAAAAAAACTATTGAGCTTGATTACTTTATGGAAGCAAAAGAACAGCTTCTTCAAGGTAATATTTTTATAAATAAAAAATTAAATCCAGAATTACCTATGCTGATAGCACCAATAGTTGATACCAACAAGAAAACAATTGCGCTAATTATGTTACATGGTGTTGAGTTTGATAGACTTACTTTATATTTTCAAAACCTGTTTGTTGTTGTTTCTAGACTTATAAACACAGCTGTATTAAACGCTTATTTATATGAGAGTGCAATAAATGATGAAAGATATGTGCAGGATACTATATTTTTAAAGAAGGAGTTTTTTGAAAATATCCTTAGCATAAAAACAAAGTCTATGAAGGAAAGTAAATCCGAATTCGCTATGCTTAAAATAGAAAATTCAAATAGAGATTATAAATCATTATCGGAAGTAGTAATGAGATGTATTAGAGAAGCTGATTTTGCAGGTATATGGACTGATGATAATATTTATTTGATTTTATCAAATGCATCAAATTCAGATGCTTTAATAGTATCAAATAGATTGAAAGATCAAGGCGTGGAATTCAGTCAGATAATAGAGGAAGTTTTATATGTATAAGTTTTATTTGGTGAATTTCATTATAAGCATAGTAATATATTTATATGAAAAAAAAGTTCGAAAGAAAGATGCAATCATTGGCTTTTTAATAATGATTTTCCTCCCCTTTTGTGGAGTGATTTTTTATATTGTAATGGTAGTATGTGAAAAGTATATAGTAGAATTTGATAATAAGCATTTTAAACTTTGGTTTGACAATGATTTTAAACAAGAAAGTTTGATTCGTAGAAGTGGAGACCTGAAAAATGCGATGGATATTATTCCTATTGAAGAAGCCCTTGTATTAAATGATGAAAGTGTTAAGAGAAGACTAATAATTAATGCTATAAAAGGCGATTCATATCAATATTTGGGTTTCTTAAAAAAGGCACTTAAAGATAAGGATACAGAAACCTCTCATTATGCAGCCACGGCAGTTACAGAAGTAAAAAGAAAGCTTACAATGGCACTCCAAGAGTTTGAGGTGAAATATCAACAGGATGACTCTAATATGGAAGTTCTCACAACTTATGTAGGAATATTAAAAAAGTATAATGAAAGTGGCCTTTTAGATAAAAAAGCCTATATAAAGAATCAGTATAAATATAGAGAGATTTTAATTAGAATCCTAAGTATGGACAAGACTAACGAATTTTATTTTGAAGAGATTATAAAATGTGATATTACACTAAGAAAGTTTAATGAGGCGATTTCATATTGTGAAAATTATATGGAGATATTTATAAACAGTGAAACTCCATATCTATTGTTGCTTCAAATAGGGTATATAAATAAAAATGTTAATCAGTTTAATAGAATTATGTTAAAACTTAGAAGTTCTCAGGTTAAGCTTAGTAGTAACGGAATAAAAATACTTAGGTTTTGGTTAGAGGGGGAAGAATAATGCTTAATAAGAGATTTTTCAGTGGTTTTATTGTTTTATTAGTATTATTATCTGCATTATTATTCGTAATCAGAGCTAATTTTGTTCTAAATAATGTAGGTAATAAGGATGTTTATAAAGATTATGTAAATGTTCCAGTTAAAACTTCAAAACTATTTGATACAATCAAAAATGAAGGAAATGAAAAGTATCTTTTTGTTTTTAATTCTTCAGAAGAAGCCAGTATCAAGATTAAGGAAAATTTAGAAAAGCTATTTTCTGGAATGAAAAAGCACGTAACCTATGAAGATGTTAAAGATACTAGTGCTACTTTTGAAGGTTATAGTTGCGTAATACTTGATTTTGAGAATTTTGAGAATTTTGATTACTTTGATAATCTTTTTAAATATGTAGAGAAGGGTGGTAGTGTAATTATCGCAGAAAGGCCAATACAAAGCGGTAACTTCTCTAGTATATATAGAAAGCTTGGAATTTATGAAAGAGGCACCATTGATGAAGTTAAGGGTATGAAAATGTTGACTAATGTCCTTTTAAAAGGGAAAGGTGCAGAAGATAGTACTGCAGTAATATCCTCTATAGCTGTACAGCTTGATAATGATTGTAAGGTATACAGTGTTTCAAGTGACAATAGACCCCTCATTTGGGAAAAGAAAATTGGGACAGGTAAGGTTATATTTTCCAACGGGCAATTTTTTGTGGAAAAGGAGAATAGAGGACTTTTTGCTGGTATTTTAGGTCAGATTGAAACTGGATTTATCTACCCTGTAATGAATATGAAACTAAGTTTTATTGATGACTTTCCTGCACCTATTCCAATAGGTTATAATGAGCGTATTTTTAAGGATTATGGCAAGGATGCATCTAGTTTTTTTTCTGATATATGGTGGCCGGACATGCTTAAAAGCTCAAAACAGTATGATACAAAATATTCAACCTTCTATATTGAAGTTTATAACAACAGGGTTTCTCCAAATTTTGATATAGTAAGAGATCAAGAAACCAGGAATACGCTATTGAGAGTTGGTCACGAAATAATTAAAAGTGGTGGGGAAATAGGGATACACGGTTATAATCATCAATCTCTCGTTTTCAAAGGATTTATGAAAGTGGACTTAGGATATAATAGCTGGCCTAATATTAATAATATGGAGGCGTCTTTAAAAGAAGTAAACAATTATTTTCATACTGTTTTTCCTAATTATAATATAACAAGTTATGTACCTCCCTCCAATGTTATCAGTGATGAAGGTATAGAAGCACTTCATAATTCTATGCCGGACTTAAAGATAATTTCCTCTGTCTTTCAGGGAGGCTTAAGTGGAGATGAATATGTACAAGAATTTGAAAAAAGTGATGATGGGTTTTTACAGTTACCTCGTATATCTTCTGGATATAAGTACACTTCAGAAAAAAAATGGTCAATATATAATGGAATAACAGCATATGGAACCTTTTCACATTTCCTCCATCCGGATGATATATTAGATTCAAGTAGGAGTTTGGGAATCAGTTGGGAAGATATGTATAGGGACTATAATGGAATGATGAAAGATATACACAATAACTTTAATTGGCTAAGAAGTATGACTATTTCAAAGGGCGGAGTTGAGTTAAGTAGATATCTAGATACTGAAACTGAATTTAAATATAGTGAGAAAAACATTAAAGGATATTCTAAAAACTTTAGAGATCAAATGTATTTTATTTTAAGGACTGACAAAAAAATTAGTAAATGTACGGGTTGTTCTTTTACAAAAATCGATGATAATGCGTATTTAATTAAGGCCATTGATTCTGAATTTAATATAGAAACGGAAGGTGCGAAATGAAGATATGTATTGTAGCAGAAGGCAGCTATCCATATATAACCGGAGGAGTATCAAGCTGGATACAGACACTCATAAGATTAATGCCTGAACATGAGTTTATTATATACTCTATAGGCGCACATGAGGAATCAAAAGGGAAGTTTAAATACAAGTTTCCTGATAATATTATAGATATTCAAGAAGTTTTTCTGGATTCCTACCTTAATGAAACTGGAGAGCCTAGAAAGAGGTATACCTTAAAACCTTCTGAAAAAGCCGCAATTAAAGGATTGATAACAGGAGAATATTTTGACTGGCAGGATTTATTTAGGTTTATTGATGAGAACAGAGATACTACTGTTTCTGAATTATTAATGAGTAAAGATTTTTTTGATATAATACGTGAAGTATGTGAAGAATATTTTCCCTATGTAGTTTTTAATGATTTTTTTTGGACCATAAGATCTATGGTTTTAGCATTATTTGAGGTGATAAAAAAGGGCATACCAAAAGCTGATCTATATCATAGTGTATCTACGGGATATGCAGGGGTAATGGCGGCCTTTGGAAAATATAAATATGGTGCACCATTAGTACTCACTGAACATGGAATTTATACCAGAGAGAGGGAAGAAGAGTTAATTAAAGCTGATTGGGTTAAAGGGCACTTTAAAGATATCTGGATAAAATACTTTTACAATTTATCCAGGTGTGCTTATTCCTTTTCAGATTCAGTTATTACACTATTTGATCGTAATAAGAAGGTTCAAATAGAGATAGGGTGTGCAGAAGATAAAATCTCAGTAGTACCCAATGGTATTAATTGTAGGGATTATATTGATATTAATGTGATTAAGGAAGATGAGAACATCATTAATATTGGTGCAATTTTAAGGGTAGTACCTATAAAGGATATTAAGACAATAATTCAAGGCTTTGAAATTGCTTCTGAAAAAATAAAAAACATACAGTTGTTTATTATGGGACCTGTGGATGAAGACTTAATTTATACAGAAGAATGCAAGTCTTTTACTAAATCCTTAGGCCTTAAAAATGTAATATTTACTGGCCAAGTAAATGTGAGAGACTATATAGGTAAAATGGATGTTTTAGTTCTAGGTAGTATTAGCGAAGGACAACCTTTGGCAGTATTGGAGGGCATGGCCACAAAAAAACCTCATATTTTAACTGATGTAGGTAGTTGCAGAGAACTGATGTATGGAGCAGATGATGATTTCGGTGATGCAGGAATTGTTGTACCTGTAATGGACTATGAGGCATTTGGTGCAGCTATAATTCGGCTCAGCCAAGATAAAAAATTAAGAGAAGACATGGGCAAAAGTGCCTATAATAGAGTATCAAAATTATATACAATCGATAACTTTATAAATAGCTATAGGAAAATCTATGATGAAGTGGTGGGTGAAGGTTAATGGCAGGTATTGGGTTTGAATTGAGAGGTCTTTTTAAAGAACGGGGTTTATTTTATAATTTTAAAGCATATTTTGTTTCATCTGTTGTAACTTCAGGTCCTACTTTATTATGTATAATTTTAATTATTGGAATGCAGGTATTATTAAAAAACATGGGAGAATCTTTTATAAATATTCAGTATTTCATATCCATTATGATATATTGTTTTGCTTTTTCTTTAATCATAACTGGAGGGTTTGTATTATTGGCTGCAAGATATATCTCTGATTGTATTTATAGAAAGACTTTGGGTAAAATTTTCCCTTCTTTCTTTGGGGTCACTGTTATAGTTCTTATAATTGATTTTGTGCTTGCAAATATCTTTTACTTAACATCAGGAATAAACGACTTTGTAAAGATATATTCAATTATTCTTCTTGGAGAAATTTCAATAATATGGATTGAATCCATTTATATTACCACAATTAAAGATTATCTATCAATATTTATAAGTTTCTTTATTGGAATAGCTGTTATGTTTTCAGTATTTTTGGGATTAGTATATTGGATTCATATAGATAATTTCTTTTCAGCATTACTCTCCCTTGTTATAGGCTTTTTAGTTATGGCGATACTTTTTGCAATAAAGATATATAAGGTCTATGGAGGAACAAGATTTAGTGTTACTGATTGCTTTGAAATAATAACCAGCATAGATGAACATCCAGAACTTTTGGTAACAGGTGTTCTTTATTATTTGGGTATGTATGTGCATAACTTTGTGTTTTGGTTCAGTGACAAAGGGATGGTTATAAAAGATACTTTTAGAATTGCACCCTTCTATGATGTTGCTTTGTTTTATGCTTTTTTATCCATAATACCAATAACTGTAATATTTGTAGTGAAGGTTGAGACTTCCTTTTATCCTAGATATAAGGAGTATTACAGTTTGACACAAAGCAATGGTAGTGTTAAAGATATTGAAATTGCCCGTTCAGAGATGATTACAACTTTATTGATTGAATTAAGATATTTAATTGAAGTTCAATTGTTTATTTCTTTCACCTTTATAGCATTTGGAAGAAAGCTGTTACCGATGGTAGGATTATCCCAACTATCTACAGATATTTTTTCCATACTTATATTAGGTAGCCTTTGTTATATTATTATGTATTTTCTCTTAATAATTTTACTTTATTTTGATAATAAAAAAAATGCAATGCATATAGCTATTACTTTTTTTAGTTTAAATCTTATTTTTACATTAATCAGTTTATTTTTAGGTGAAAGTTTTTATGGATATGGATTTTTTGCTGCAGCTATTATATCTATGGTTTTTGCTTACTTTAAGCTTAGTTATTTTCTAGAAGAAATTGACTATTACACCTTTGCTTCACAACCAATATTTATTAAAAACAAAGAAGGAAGATTCGGGAAGTTATACAAATATATGCTGCTGAAAGGAAGGAAAATCTGATTGAAAAAGTATTTAAATAACAAAGTATTAATATTTATAATTGCTGGAGTTCTAGTAGGCTCGACCGCTATAAGTATTTTAGTTAGTAACAATCCGCTTCTTGACACTAAAGAGAAAACAGATAGTAATAAAGAAAGTGTTACGGATAGTTTTAAGGTTGAGGACAATAAATTAATTTATGCTGATGACGATGATACTGTGAAGAATATGTACATTACAGTTCTACAAGACAATAAAGAAACCTTGGGGGATTTATATAATTATAAATTCAAATATTTTTTAAGTGAAAATGATAAAGATAAAGTTAATGAAAAACCTAAATTAGATATACAGGTAGATATTGGAAATCTACCGATATCTATTTCTGGTTCTGAAGCAAATGCAGTTTTGGAACCTAAAGGTCACTCATCTAGCTCAGCTTCTCAGAAATCCTTTAAAGTCACATTAGACGAAAAGAGTGGAAAGTGGAAAGGACAGAAGATTATTAATTTAAGTAAATCTCCTTATGATATGTCTAGGATTAGAAATAAGTTAGCTTTTGATCTTTTTAAAACTATTCCAAACATGTTTAGCTTAAGAACTCAGTTTTTTCATCTGTATATTAAAGACTTATCAGGATCAAGTAAACAATTTATAGATTATGGTCTATTTACTCAGGTAGAACAACCAAATGAGACCTATATAAAAAATCACGGACTTGCTCAGCAAGGATATTTATATAAAGCAGAGTTTTTTGAATTTAACAGAGATGATGAAAGGATTAAAAATGTAGATGATCCAAGCTATAACAAAATAGAGTTTGAAAAGGTACTAAAAATCAGAGGTATTGAGGACCATTCATTGTTAATAGGTATGCTTGATGATGTAAATAATTATAGTTTGAATATTAATGATGTAATCAAAAAACACTTTGATCGAGAAAATTATTTGACCTGGCTTGCAGTAAATATCCTTACTGGAAATTGGGATACAAATTCACAAAATTTCTTGCTATTTAGTCCTATTACTGCAGAAAGATGGTACTTTATACCCTGGGATTATGATGGTGCATTTGGCTATGAATCACAACCTCACGAGCAAGAGCTATATGCTCCTTGGCAAACTCAGCCCCTATCAAATTACTGGGGGGTTAAACTTCATAAAAGGTTTATTTCAGACTCTAATAACCTTAAGGATTTAACACAGGAATTGGAGGAAGTCTCAAAGTATATGTCAGAGGAAAAAGTTAAGAGTTTGGTTTCAAAATACTATAGTCAAACAAGTTCTATTATTAAGACCTTGCCCGATCTTAACTTTATACCTTCTACCCTAGAAAATTATGAAAAAGAAATTAAGAGATTACCTTCTGTAATTGAAACAAATAAAAAAAGATTCTATGAGAATATAGATACACCTATGCCCATATTTTTAGGCATTCCTGAAGTACAAGGAAATAAAACTGTTTTTAAATGGGAAGAATCATATGACTTAAAAGGTAATGATTTATTTTATAATTTTAGTTTGAGCACAGACCCAGATTTTAAAAATGTTGTATTTAATAAGGATTCACTTAAAGATATGACTATAACCGTAGAAAACTTAGCTAAAGGAAAGTATTACTGGAAGGTTGATATTTACAATTCTAAGAACAAGCATCAGATTGCCTTTGATCTTTACCACATTGTTAGCGGAAAAAGTTATTATGGAGAAAAAGAACTTATCATAAATTAATATGAGAGTAGGTATGGGATGGGACACACAGCAAGGAAATTTAGACATGAGCTAAAATATTATATTAATTATAATGACTATATAGCCGTTCGGAATAGAATAAAGCATGTATTAAAACTTGATTCCAATGCTAATGAACAAGGGGAATACTTTATTAGGAGTCTCTATTTTGATGATATTTATGATTCAGCCTTATTTGAAAAGAACTTTGGAGTAAATTTAAGAAATAAATATCGTATAAGAATATACAATATGAGCGATAAGTCTATAAAATTGGAACGGAAAAGCAAGGTAGGTCAGTATGTAAATAAAGAGGCTGTTAATATTTCAAGAGAAGAGTACGAGAACATCCTTCAAGGAAAGTTTACCTTTCTTGACGCAGCAGATAGCTTATTAAAAAAGGACTTGTTTATGACAATGAAAAATAAATTGTTAATACCTAAGGTCATCGTTGATTATGATAGGGAGGCCTATGTGGGGAATATTAGTGATGTAAGAATTACTTTTGATAAGAATGTAAGAGTCGCATTTTCAAGTAATGATATATTTAATCCTAATATAGCTACAAAGATCATATTTCCCATGCCAATGATGATAATGGAGGTTAAATTTAATGAGTTCCTTCCTGACATAGTAAAAAAAATGATTAGCATGGATGCAAAGGATATGAGTGCAATTTCTAAATATGTTTTTTGCAGAGTACAAAAGAATAATATATAAATGGAGGAAATAAAATGGATAAGAGTTTGAATTTTCAAGATATTTTAAAAAAGGGTTTTTCAAATTTAGATACGTTCCAAAAAATACCAACATCTGAAGTAATGATCTGTTTAGTGTTTACCTTAATAGCAGGGTTGTTTATATTTTTCATATATAAGTATACCTTTAAAGGGGTTGTATATAGCTACGCTTATAATGTTTCCCTATTGATGATGTGTATGCTGACATCTCTTATAGTTTTAACAATAAGCTCAAATGTGGCCCTGTCTTTAGGTATGGTAGGAGCTCTTAGTATTGTAAGATTTAGAACGGCTCTGAAGGATCCAATGGATATTATGTTTATGTTTTGGGCAATAACTGTGGGAATAGCGTCTGGAGCTAAGGTTTATTCAGTTTCTATTTTCGGGTCTCTTTTTGTAGGTTTGATTATTTTAATAATGACAAATTATAAGATTAAAAGTAGAACTTATATGTTAATTATTCATTTTGAAGAGGAAGCAAAGGATAATGTTAAAATAATTCTTGAAGGAATGAAGTATGTAACAAAGGGAAAGACAGTGGCAAAAGGAATTACTGAACTTTCTGTTGAGGTTAAAGTTAAAAGTAATAATTCCAGCTTCGTAAATGAAATATCTCAAATTCCTGGAGTTATGGATGCATCACTTATAAGTTATAATGGGGATTATGCGGAATGACGCCATGGATGAGAGAAAGATGAAATCATTTATTTTAATAAATATAATTGTAGTTCTTTGTCTACTTGTAATATTGATTTTACGATGTGGGTTTTTTAGCTTTAAATCAAGTAAAGAAGATAGAGTAAACCGTGTAAAACAGGAAGATAAGGTGAATGTTTTCCAAGAAAGCGACAGGGTTATAACAAATCCATATATTGGACTTGTTATGGATAGCACATCTGAAAATATACCTCAACCATTTTCTATGGTTTATGCGGGGGTTTCTTGGAGAGAGATGGAGCCCCAAAAGGGTAGGATTGATTTTCAAGCCTTTGAGACAAAAATACGCTATGATCATTGGAAAGAAAAAGGAATCAAGTTTGTAATCAGGTTGTATCTCGATTACCCTTCAGATGTAAAGCATATGGATATCCCAGAATGGGTTTATAATGAAATCCAAGGTAAGGGTAGCTGGTATGACAAAGATGGACAGAAGGGTTTTTCTCCAGACTATAATAATAAACTTTTGATCAAGTATCATTTAGATTTAATAAAGGCATTATCAGAAAGGTATGATAAGGATGGGGAAATTGCCTTTGTAGAGATTGGGAGTATAGGTCAGTGGGGTGAATGGCACAATTCTTTATTAGGGGGAAATAACAACTTTCCAAAGACAAATATTACTGATCTGTATGTAGAACCATATCTTGACTACTTTAAAAATAAGATTTTACTTATGAGAAGGCCCTTTCAGATAGCGAAGGATAATAAAATGGGACTTTTTAATGATTCCTTTGGAGATGATTTTCAAACTAATGATTATTTTCTTAACTGGGTAAATAACGGTTATGAGGACCCAAACATTGAACAACAAAATCCGAGTATGAAAGATTTTTGGACGGAAGCTCCATCTGGAGGTGAATTTGCCAACTATCCCGGTGATGAATATCTTGAGGATAGATCTATAGAAAGCACAATTAATATGGTTAAGAATAGTCATACAAGTTGGTTAGGACCGAGCAATCCTGGATACGTTAAGCTTGAGGATGATAAACAGAGAAATCTTAGTAAACTTTTGAATCTTATGGGATATAGGTATACTGTTACAAAGTCCCAATACCTTGACAAAAATTATCCTGGTGATAAATTAAAAGGTAAAATAAGCCTTAGAAATTCAGGTGTAGCACCCTTCTATTTTGAATGGCCATTATATTTATCAATTAATTATATAAATAAAAGTATTATGGATACATTCAAGTTTGATTATAATATCAAGAAACTGCTTCCTGGAAGTGCTGATATTGATTTTGATATTCCTTTAAACAAAAGTTTATCAGCAGGAATATATAATATGAATGTTTACCTTCTAAATCCTGAAACAAAGAAACCTGAAATTGAATTTGCTAATACAGGAAGTGAAGAAAGTAAAACTTGCAGTGTTGGTGAAACGGAAGTGATTATGCAATATCCCTATAATTGTAATGATTTAAAAAATAATAATTATTACAATTATATTGATTATTTCGGTGAAAAGCTGACAATAAATTCGATTCCTAAAAATAAAGAACAAAGTTCTGAAAATCAATGTTTTATTTATAGAAACCTCTTAAACTCAGATGGTTATGAAATAAAACTTGGTTTAAAAAATCCTAATTCAAATATTAAGAATTATAGTATTGAGAACAACACTGATGGAAATATTCAACAGATTATTAATATAAACTATGTTGATAATAATGCTTTAAAAATAAGTTGTGATAAAGAAAGTAGTATTATCAAACTTCCTGCTAATATTATGATTAAAAAGAATAAAGATAAGATAAGAATATTTAATCTTACGGAAAACAATAAGGAAGAGGATATATTTAATATAAAGTGTAAAGATGAAAATAGTGTTTCTCAAATTGGCCTAAGAGTAAAGTTTAAAGAGGAAAACTCCCAGTATAGTTCAGTGATTGACGATTTCTCAATTGTAAAATAATAGAGACTATATCAAAATGATTAAATTTTGATATAGTCTCTATTTTTAATTTGCTACAGTTATATTACCGATATAGAAGTAGCCGGATGAGGTTTTGCCCTCATTTGCGAAGTCTACGGATTGATTTAGGGCGGACGGGTCATTTATACTTATTGCCAGTTTATAAGTGCCTAGTTTAGTTTTTGAAGGTATATATAAATTAGAGCTAAAGGTTCTTATACCTGGAAGCCAATTTCTAATATCTTCAGTTGAAGTTTGCTTGTTTATTACATTTCCATTCAAATCCATTAGATAAAGAGTTACAGGCCATTTGTAATAAAATGGAGCCACTCCTTTGTTGTTGATAGTAATTGTAAGGGAAGCAGACTTCGAACGCTGTATAGTAGGCAAATATGACACTTGAGAAATAACAAATTTATATCCAATTGTATTTAAAAAACTATCCATATTAGGTTGTATTGTTCCGTTAAGTGGTTGATTTGCAGGACAATTTGGACCAACCCAAGATAAGTGGGTTTCCTTAGCTTTAGTAAGAGTATTACTAAAGTTAATATCGCTGAAATATTGAACACCAGCTTTTCCGTTTGCGAATTCTCCTCCTGAGGGAGCTTTTTTCCAAAAATCTATCATTGCAGGCTGTTGTGCTTTGGTATAATTATTATAGTAACCATTGTTTATCCATGAAAGATATCTGTCAGTTTGGACGATATCTCCAAAAACATCATTGAAGAGGCCTAAATTATTAGTTTTCGCGATATTAAAAGGTCTTCTCATTAACTTAATTTTATTGGAAAAACTATTAATATAATGAGTAACATATTTATTAGCAGTGGCCTCGCTAGGGAAAGGTATAAAGGTGTATCCTGTAGCTTGCATTGTGTGCCATTCACCCCAGTGACCAAGACTACCGAGTTCTATAAAAGCAATATCACCAGAATTATTATATTTTTGTCCAAGTGCAGAAATTAATTTTTGATGATAAGCTAACAGTGTAGCATTCTCATAATTTGGACTGAAGCCTTGACCGTAGCTATTATTGTACCAAATACCGTCTCCATTTATTTCGTTATATAGCCAATTAGGAATATCTTTATGGTTTATACTACTAGGATTGTCCAAAACTACTCTAATAATGACTTTAACACCCTGTTGGTGCCAATAACTAAAATTGAATTTTGTTTCAATTGCACTAAAATTGTATATCCCCTTTTGTGCTTCAAGGTCACTCCAAGTTAATGATGCAAAAACTAACTTATATTTTTGTGTCTTTAAAATCCATCTTGCATCAGGAGCCCAACCCATTAAAGGGTTATTTAGTACCTTAGTACTTTCAATAGGAGTGTATATAGTTTGAGAAATAGCTTGTACCCTATTAAGTTGAAAACCAGAAAATACAACTAGAATAGCTAGTAAGAATAAAAGAAACTTACCCTTTTTAATAAAAATAACCATAAAAAAATCCCCCTAATAATTTATTCCAATGAGAGAAAACTTATGGTATTTTGTTTCCCCTTTTGGTAACCCGACTATCATAGCTTTTGCCGTAGATTCGTAGCTTTGCGTCCTTGTTTTTCAACAAGTTTGCTCTTTTCAAAAGAAAAGTATTCATTTGAATATATCTTATAATTAATAGAATAAAATGTCAATAGTGTAGCTACACTTTTCGATTAAATTTGACAATAAATTTAATTAAATAGAAATCATCTTAAGGTAATTTGTTTACTTTTTAAATTGTGGAAGACGAACATGGAACATCTTATATTATATATACTCCTGTAAATAGCCAAAGGAGGCAGCAGCTAAAAAAAATGAAAATAAATCAGCAAAGTTTCGTTTTTTATACATTGTAAATATAATCATTGCTATACCTATTGCAACTACGGAATAGTACCAAAATATTTGTGGCATAATTCACCTCACTAACTTTATAGTCACATAGGGGTATTATCCTAGTGTTGATTGGTTTATATATTAGTTTGTGTAACAATTGAAAAATTATTCTTTGATTTCTCATTACCAACTTCGTGAAACTTGTAAAAAAAATAAAATAGTTGTAAAATGGTTGTATGATTAATGCTTTTTAAGTGATGTTTTATGACATTATATTTGCTATAATAAAATTTTACGAATGTTGAAAGGAAGCTACAAATGAAAAGAAATACTATTAGTTTAATTCTGTTGATTTCATTAGTTTTTGTAGGTTGTGGAAGAAACGAGCCTGAAGCTATTGTCCAAAAGCCTATTATTTCACATACTGTTACAGCACCTTTAAATAATAATGTAAAACCAGAACCAAGTACGCCGAAACCTTCAAAAGATAACATTAAACCAGAACCAAGTACTCCAGAAGTTGTAGTTAATAAGCCTAGTACTCCGATTTCAGATAAACCTACGGCTGACCCCTTAACTTTAAGTTCCTCAGAAAAAAATTGGTATTATAGCCCTAAAACTGATGGTACTTCGCCTGCTCCGCCAAAAGAAGTAGGGGATTACCTTCAACGGTTTAGTGGTTATTACCTTGGAGATACTACAAAAAAAATTAACTATCTTACCTTTGATGAAGGCTATGAAAATGGATATACTTCAAAAATGCTGGATATCTTAAAAGCTAATAATGTACAAGCATCCTTTTTTGTAACTACACCTTATATTAATGATAATAAGGATTTAATTAAAAGAATGGTAGCTGAAGGACACCTTGTTTGTAATCATTCAACTACTCATCCCTCAATGGCAGGAATTAGGGATAGAGATAAATTTAATGCAGAACTTATTACTTGTGAAAATACCTTTGAAACCCTAACTGGAACTAAAATGAAGAAATTCTTTAGACCACCAATGGGTAAATATAGTGAATTATCAATGTATTACACTCAACAGTTAGGTTATAAGTCTGTTTTCTGGAGTTTTGCCTATGCAGATTGGGATACCGCTAAACAACCTAGTGAGGATTATGCAAAAAATCTAATTATGCAAAGAACTCATAACGGTGGAATACTTCTGTTACATGCCGTTTCTAAAACAAATGCAAATATTTTAGATTATTTATTAAAAGAGTGGACAAGCAAAGGTTTTGAATTTAAAACTTTAAACGAATTGCCAATGTAGTATGTCAAGGGGACGGGGTTGTTGTCAAGGTAAAGGCTCTAGCAGTTTATGCTAGAGCCTTTATCTTTTCTTATAACTCTTATTTAAAAAATAGAATTGTTGTGATATTTAAATAACTTGAATGTATTGACAAAACTTTAATAAACCTATATTATAAACTTGCATGCAAATGCAAGTTGTTCGCATTTAAAATTAGGAGTGATAAAATGTTAAAAAAATTAGGTTTGTTTTTAGTAATAACAACTATGGTTGTAACCTTGTCTGCCTGTAGCACCAAAGCAGACAATAAAGATACTTCCGAAAAAATAAAGGTAGTAGTTTCCTTTAATGCTATGAAGGAGTTTGTGGAAGCTGTGGGCAAGGATAAGGTTGACGTCCACACTATGATACCTGAAGGTACGGAACCACATGATTTTGAACCCAAGGCCAAGGATATGGAAGAGTTAAACAAAGCACAAGTATTTGTTTTTAACGGTTTTGGTATGGAAAAATGGACTGAGGCTACCTTAGAAGCAGTAGATAATAAAAAATTAATATCAATAGATGCTTCAAAAGGCGCTACGCCAATAATAAATACAGATACTGAAGTGGTTAAAGCGGATGCACAAAGTGATCCTCATTTATGGCTAAGTTTTAAGGGCGCAGAAAGTCAATCTAAAAATATTAAGGATGGATTAGTAAAAGCAGATCCTACTAATAAGGATTATTACGAGAAAAACTACCTGGATTTTTATAATAAGCTAGAAGATATCTTAAAGGATTATAATACTAAGTTTAGTAGTTTGACTAATAAAACTTTTGTTACAGGGCATGCGGCTTTTGCATACTTAGCTAAAGACTTTGGACTCAAACAAAACAGTGTAGAAGATGTGTTTGCAGAGGGTGAGCCTAGCGCTAAGAAATTAAAGTCATTGACGGATTATTGTAAAGAAAATAAAATAAAAACCATATTTGTAGAAAGCATGGCAAGTCCCAAGGTTTCAGAAACCTTAGCTAAGGAAGTTGGAGCTAAGGCAGAAAAAATTTACACAATAGAAAGTAAAGAAGATAATAAGGATTATATACAATCTATGAAAGATAATATTGAAAAGATATATGTTAGTTTAAAATAGGGGTATAGGAACTAAGCTATTGTTCCAGATATAATGATAAAGGACCTAGGTGCGATAGCACCTAGGTCCTTTATTTTCTTCTTAATCATCCAACATATTTAAAAATTGTTTTATTCTTAAGTTGTTAGTATTAATTAATACCTCAGCAGGAGTTCCACTTTGAAGGATTAAACCCTCATCCATGAACACAACCTTATTAGCCACATCTCTTGCAAAACTCATTTTATGAGTTACAACCACCATGGTCATGCCTTCCTCCGCCAAAGATTTCATTACCTTTAGAACCTCAGCAGCAAGTTCGGGATCTAAAGCAGAGGTAGGCTCATCAAATAGTAATACCTCTGGATCCATTGCCATAGCACGAGCAATAGCTACCCTTTGCTGTTGACCTCCAGAAAGTTCATGGGGAAATGCATCCCTTTTTTCTGAAAGCCCAACCTTCTCAAGTAGGGATAACCCTTTTTTAAGAGCTTCATTCTTAGAACGTTTAAGAACAGTAACTTGACCCTCCATGATATTTTCAATAACTGATTTGTGAGGAAATAGATGGAAGCCTTGAAATACCATCCCTGTCTGTTTACGTAGGGCTAAAATACTGCTTTGAGTTGGTTTACTGCTAGTCGCAAAGTCTAGACCACTTGTTCCAATTTGAATAAATCCATTATCTGGGGTCTCCAATAGGTTTAAACATCTTAAAAAAGTAGTTTTGCCTGAACCAGATGGACCAATTATTACAACAGTTTCGCCTTTATTTACTTGCAGATTTATACCTTTTAATATTTCATTTTCACCAAAACTCTTATGCAAATTTTTAATTTCTATCATAAAATACCTCCACTATTTAGCTACGTATCTTTCTAATCTTTTTTCAATCCTACCTTGGATTATGGTTAAAACTGTACTAAACATTAGATAGATTAAAGCTACCTCAAAATATAACAGAAGTGGTTCATAGGTTGCAGCAGTTATCCTTTGGGCTATCTGAAACATTTCCGCAACTGTTATGGCTGCAGCTAATGAAGTGTCTTTTACAAGACTAATAAATGAGTTTGATAATGGAGGAATAGATACTCTTGCAGCTAAAGGCAAAATAATTCGCCTTAGTGCCTGACTCTCTGTCATTCCTATAGAATAGGCTGCTTCCCACTGGCCCTTAGGTATAGATAAAATTGCCGCTCTAATTATTTCAGAATTATAGGCACCTACACTTAAAGTAAATCCTATAATTGCTGCAACTAGGGGGTCCAAAACTATTCCAATCTTAGGTAGCCCGTAGAAGATTATAAATAATTGAACAAGTAAGGGAGTCCCTCTAATTATCCATACATAGATTGCTGCTAGCGCTGCTAAGGGTTTAATTTTTGAAATTCTAGCTAAGGCAGTAAATAAGGCTAGCATTAGGCCTAAACTAAAAGATATTAGGGTCAAGGGAACTGTAAAGGCCAAACCTGCCTTTAATAAGGGCAGGAAGGAAGTTGTAAATATTTCAATAAATCTCATAGTTTTATCATCAAAAATCATTTTTTCTTCACCACTTTACTTTGATACGTCTGCACCAAACCATTTTTGAGAAATCTTTAAATAGGTTCCATCTGCTTTTATATCTGTTAATGCTTTGTTTACAGCATCCAAAAGTTCTTTATTTCCTTTGTTAAGCATAATTCCATTTTTATCTGCCTCTTTGCCTTCAGCAACAACTTTTACAGCTATATCTGGTTTTTGTTTTTTCAAATCTAAGAAAGATAAGCTATCATTAATTGTGGCATCAGCTCTTTTTGAAGTAATTAGGTCAATAGATTGATTAAAGCCATCTACTGCAACTAATTCTGCACCATTGGAAGTTGCAATTTTACCTAAGTTACTTGTTAAGGATTGGGCTGATTTTTTGCCCTTCAAGTCTTCGAATTTAGTTATTGAAGTATTATCCTTTTCAACAATAAGTACTGGTTTAGATAATATATATGGATCTGAAAAATCATATTTTGCTTGTCTCTCGGCACTTATACCTACTTCATTTACTATAATATCAAATCTCTTTGCATCTAAGCCTGCAAAGATTCCATCCCATTTTGTCTCTACATATTCAGTTTTCACACCTAGTTTTGCAGCAATAGCTTCTGCTATTTCAATATCAAAACCTGTTAATTTTCCTGTGATGTCATGATAGGTAAATGGGGAATAAGTTCCCTCAGTACCAATACGGATTTTACCTGCGCTTTTTATCTGACCAAGTAATGTTGATGTATCAGCGTTAGTACTGGTGCTTGTAGAACTGCTACTTGATGAACAACCTACAAGAGCCATAGTCATAGTTAAAATAGTTGCTAAAATTAATGAATTCTTTTTCATTTTACATACCTCCAAGTATTCCTATATGAATTATTGGTTTATAATAACATGATATGGAGTATGTGTCAAGTAGATTTGGTAAACTAGATGATTTATAGTTATATAGATTGACGTAGTCCTTATTTTATTTTATTATTGGGGTAATAATTATCAATCAAAAGAAAAGAGGTTAAAAGGTGAAAGATAAATTAATTTCTTCGCTAGATTTATTAACAAAACAAGAAGTGGATAAGTTTTTAAATACCAGTTATATAGGTAGAAATATCCTTCATTTTGATAGCATAGACTCTACAAACACAAAAGCAAAGGAGCTGGCTGGGTTAGATGTGAGCCATGGTACTTTAGTAATAAGTGAAGAACAAACATCCGGCAGAGGAAGATTGGGGAGACAATGGAGTTCACCTAAATTTAAAGGGATTTGGATGTCCATTATATTAAAACCAAACCTGGATCCAACTAAGGCTTCAAACATAACACTAATAGGTGCAGCAGCAGTAATTAATGCACTTAAAGACTTTGGGATTAAAGCACAAATTAAATGGCCTAATGATATTATCTTGAATAAAAAGAAGTTAGGCGGAATCTTAACTGAAATGAGTAGCAAATTAAATTTAACAAATTATATTGTTATGGGTATGGGGATTAATGTAAATGTTTTATTAGAGGATTTCTCAGGGGAAATTAAAAATATAGCAACCTCCTTAAGAATTGAGACTGGAGAGGTTGTTTCTAGGCAAAAGTTCATGGCAAGTATTCTTAATCATTTTGAAGTGTTATATGAAGAATATATTAAGGAAGACAATTTTAAAGGCACACTAGAGACTTGTAGGAAGAACTCAATTCTTCTTGGAAAGGAGATACAGTTGTACATTAAAGGTGTGCTAGTAACAGCAAAAGCCGTTGATATTGATGGAGAGGGATTACTCATTATTGAGCACATGGATGGAAAAGTAGAGAAAATCATGTCGGGAGAGGTCTCTATGCATGGATTATAAATATACAGTATTTTATATCTATTAACAAGTTAATAACAATTGGTAAAGTATTAATTTGATTTACTAGAGATACTAGTGTATAATAAACCATAAATTAAATATTTATTTAGAGGTAGAGGCGCGAGACTTAAGAGTACCATTATTGAGGTAAGCACATAGATATAATGGGAAAGGAATTATCGCCGAAGTAAATAGCATATGCTTAAAGGCTATTATACTGGTTTTGCATAAAATATATGTAAGACTGTCACAATTTTATTGTGGAGAGCTATCCAACGCGAACTTTATTCTTATTTAAATTTATTTGAGTAAAAGAGCCTTGGATTTCTCCAAGGCTCTTATTTTTTTAGAAATTATTTTAGGAGGTAGATTATGGGTATATCCGGAGTTTTCGTTCCATTAGTAACACCATTTAAGGAGGACAAGGTGGATTATGTCTCTTATAAAAGAATGGTAGATTTTTATTTAACTAAAGGCGTGCATGGTTTTATACCACTGGGAACGACAGGTGAAAGTCCTACAGTTTCAGAACCTGAATATGAGGAGATAATTGAAAAAACCATAGAGTACACCAAGGGGGCTGTTCCTATTTATGTGGGCTTGGGTGGAAATAATACAAAAAAGGTAGTAGAGAAACTTAAGGTAGCAGAAAAGTATAAAATAAACGGAATATTATCCGTTTCTCCTTATTACTCTAGACCAGATCAAAGAGGGATCTTTCAACATTTTAAGAGTATTTCAGAGGCAACTTATTTAGATATTATTTTATATAATATACCTTATAGGACTGGAAGAAATATTGAAAACACCACAATTCATAAATTAGCTGAGCTAAAGAATATAGTGGCGATTAAGGATTCTAGTGGAGATATCCTTCAAACAACAGACCTGTTACTAAATAGACCTAAAGATTTTTCTATTCTTACTGGGGAAGATGCCTTGTTTTATTCAACACTTTCTTTAGGGGGGGACGGAGGTATTCTAGCCTCTGCACATATAAATACAGAAGGCTTCATTAAGGTATATAATGATATTACTAAAAATAATAATAAAGCAGCCTTAGAAACCTGGAAGGAATTGTATAAACTTATTCCAATGTTATTTCAACAACCTAATCCAACTCCTTTAAAGTATTGTCTAAAAAAGTTGGGATTAATAGATTCTTCAGAAGTTAGATTACCCTTAGTAGAAGTTACAGAGGATTTAGAAAAAAAATTAGATGGATTAATTGGATTTTAGAAAAAAGCTCTAGCAAACCCGCTAGAGCTTTTTTCTAATTTTTCTAACTTTTATTTACAATATATGGTATAATATCAATAATAATAAAGATTAGGGGGTTAATATGAAAATACTATATAAGATCATAATTTTAGTTTTACTTATAATTGTCACAGCCTCAATTGTGCTATCAATAAGTTACTCTAGAAAAATTGATGTAATGGTTATGGACGAAAAAGGTCCAATGTTTTCATCTAAGAAACCCCCTAAATATCATTTTTCAATTATCTTGCGTAATACAGATGAGCCTTACATAAAAGAGGTTGAAAAAGGATTAAAGGATACAGCTAATTCTTTGAATACAGCTATTGAAATAAATTATAGCAACGGTGTAGACGATTATAAGGATGCAATAAAATATATAAACATAGCCATAGCTTCAAGGGTGGATGGAATAATTACTCATGCTTATAGCACCACAGAATTTCAAAAGTTAATAGATAAAGCTGAAGAGAATAAAATACCAGTTATAAACTTAGATGCAGATTTATCAAATAGTAAAAGATCCGCCTATGTTGGGACAAATGGATTTGAAACTGGTTCAAAGGCTGGGCAATTAGTGGCAGAGGCGTTAAACGGCAAAGCAAAGGTAGCGGTAATATTAGAAAGTCTAGAAGGAAATGTAAATGAAAATGTTAAATTAGATGGCATCAATAATGGAATAAAAAGTTTTAAGGATATTAAGGTAGAGACAGTAAAGGTATCTGATACTGGAATACTTGGAGCAAATGACATAACACAGGATATATTAATTAATAATCATGAAGTAAATGCAATAATTTGTACAAGCTCTAAGGATACTATTGGTGCTGCTCAATTGGTAGTAGATTTTAATCGAGTAGGAGACATAACAATTATAGGCTATGACAGCACTCCTGAAATATTAAGTTATATACAAAAGGGAATAATTTATGGAACTATAGTTCCGGCAGCATATAAAATTGGCTGTGACAGTATTAAGACCCTGGTAAGTTTGAAAGAGAACGGAAGAGTATCAGCATATATACATACTGATTCAATAGTAATTACTAAGTCGAATTTGAAGAATTATTTGAAATAAAAGAATTAAGGAAGGGGAAAAAGGTGATAAATTATTTAAAAAAGGTGTTAGGCTTTAATACTATTCGGGGTAAGCTATTACTTTATTCCTTACTATTAATTCTAATAATGATTTCTACAAGCCTATATACATTGTATAATGCTAAACATATTTTAGAGAAATTTGATTATATGTTTATTAACGATATATATTTAACTAAACTCTCTGTGGATATACAGGCTATAGATGAAGAGCTGTTAAACTATTTAACAACTAAAAGCTCCAATAGTTTAAGAGATTATATAAAAAACAGTGATAATTTAAGAAATAGTTCCAACAAAATGAGTAGAGATATTTCTTACAATAACGGAAAGTTAATGTTAAAGGATATTGGAAATATGATAGATAAATATTTAGCTCAGGGAGATGCAGCAATAAGTTCAAAAAGAGGAAGAAATGTAAATGAATATAATTTAAGATATAGTGAAAGTAAGGAAATTATGGGTTATATAAACTTTTATATAAAACAGTTAAATCTAAATCAATTTCATGAAAATACTGAAAAATATTTTTCTATTACTGAAAAACTAAAATTTCTTCAATTACTTAATATAGTAATTATTGCCAGCACATTTTTATTAAATGTAGTCCTAACCTTTTGGTTTGCTAATAATACTTCTGTTCCAATCGTTAGTCTTGCAAAATCAGCAAATGAAATATCTAAGAACAATTTTGATACAGAAAATGTACAAGTTGATACTAATGATGAGATTAAAGTTATGGCAGATGCTTTTAATAAAATGAAGGAAAATATTAGAAATCACATTGGCGAATTGAAGTATCAAGCTGAAACTGAATCAAAGCTTAAGGACCAAAAGGTTATGAATTTAAAAATGAAGAATCTTTTGAAAAATGCTGAGTTACAGGCACTTCAGTCTCAGATTAATCCTCATTTTCTGTTTAATACTTTAAATGCAGGGGTTCAACTCGCAATGATGGAGGATGCTGAAAAGACTAGTAATTTTCTTGCAAAAATGTCGGATTTGTTTAGATATAATTTGAGAAGTATGGATAATCCAGTTACATTACAAGAAGAAATTCAAAACGTATATTCATATATTTTCTTATTAGAAACAAGATTTGGAGAGTTGATTAAATATGAATATAATATTGAAGAGGAAGGATTAGTGGTTAGTATGCCTGCACAAATCTTGCAACCTGTTATTGAAAATGCCTGTATTCATGGGGTTGGGGACATGGAGGTTGGCGGACTTATAACCATAAGTGTACAGAAAACAGATAAGGTTGTTCAAGTTGTAATTGAGGATAATGGCAGGGGCATGGACAGAAAAACTATTGAGCAAATTCTCAATCCTAGTAGTGAAAAAGTAGTTATTAAAGATAAAAATAAAAAAGGACATACAACTAATATTGGTTTAAATAATGTAATAAAGCGGCTAAGAAGTTTTTACGGAGAACAGGATGTATTTGAAATAAAATCTGTGGTAGGTAAGGGTACAAGTATAGTTCTAAAATTACCATTGTTTAAGGGGGAAGAAAACGGTGTTTAAACTCTTAATTGTAGATGATGAAAAGATTGTAATAGATGCAGTATCTTTTATTATAGAAAGAAACTTTAGTACAGAAATAACCATGGATTCAGCTAGGACAGGTCGTGAGGCTATAGTTAAAAACGAAAGCTTTAATCCGGATATAGTACTAATGGATATTAGAATGCCAGGTATTAATGGTATAGATGCTATAACTGAGATGAAAAATACTCGCCCCAATATTAACTTTATTATTATTTCAGCCTATGAACAGTTTGAATATGCTAAAGAAGCGTTAACGTTAGGGGTAAAGGATTACGTTTTAAAACCAATAATAAAAAATGATTTAATAAACATTATTGATAATGTTATAAAAAGATTAACCTATGAGCGAGAAAAAAGAATGCGAGAGCTTGAAAATATTGAGAAGTATCAAAATGTAATTCCGTTTTTGGAATATGGTTTTATATATTCTATTCTTTTAGGCGAAAGTTATGGAAGAAAAGTAGATAGATATAAAGAAATCCTCGGGTTATATGAAAACGGTGGATATATTATGATTCTAGAGTCTGAGGAGAAGGATAATATTATTAGTTTCGAGGAAAAGTTAGAATTAGATGCTGAGCAGGCATATTATAAGATCCTTAGGGATGCCTTTAAATACAAATGTCCATGCTTAATTGGACCAGCTATGATAAATAGGGTGGTTATATTTGTAGAGTCTGATTTTAGTTCGGAATATAACGATAGAGTGGAAGCTTTTGAAGTTGCTAATTATGCTCTGGATAAACTAAAAAGTTTTAGTAGCGAATTAAACTTTAATATAGGAATTGGGAGTTGTAAAAAATTAGAAAACATATCAAGTTCCTATGAAGAGGCTTTAAGGGCTCTCCATTATCCAAGAGACAAAGGAATTGTTCATATTAAAGATATAATATCAGAAATGTACAATCTAACAGAGTATCCTAAGGACCAGGAAAATAGATTAAAAGAAATGATTATTCTTGCGGATAAGGATTCCGCATTTGATGCTTTTAAAAAGATATACACATGGATAAATGAAAATTATAAAGATTCCTTTGAAATTGGTAAATGGAGATTAATTGAGTTAATGATTATTATAGATAAAATGGCTTTTGATTTTGGGGGTAAAGAAGATAATAAAAGTTACCTGTTTAATATGAATAACATACAAGATTATTCCTTGTTAGAAAACTACTGTAGGGAAAGAATCATCAATATAATAGGCTCTATAAAAGAACTACATAACAAGAAGGTTAATAAAATTATTATTAATGCAAAGCGATTTATTAATGAAAATTTTAATAAGGAGATAACCTTAGAGGAAGTTTCTAAGGAGGTCTCTGTAAGCCCTCATTATTTTAGTAGACTTTTTAAAGAAGAAACTTCAGTAAATTTTATAGAGTATCTCACTAGAATAAGGATTGATAAGGCAAAAGAATTTATGAAAAGTTCAAATCTAAATATTAAAGAAATATGTTTTGAAATAGGATATACAGATCCAAATTATTTTAGCTATATTTTTAAGAAAAATGAGAAAATAACACCTTCTGAGTATATAAAAAATTTTAATAAGGGTTAGGTGGAGATATGTGGGGATCCAAAAAATATCTGAAGGGATTAATTTTGGGATTGGTTATAATCATTTGTGCAACAATCGGTTACTATTATAAAATATATAAGAATAATGATGAAAAAAAAGATATAAAAAGGATAAAAATCGGACTGTCCATGGATTCCCTTGTAGTGGAAAGATGGCAAACAGATCGAGATGTCTTTATGGCTAAGGTAAAAGAACTTGGGGGAGAGACTATTGTTCAAAATGCCGGAAATAATAGCAATGAACAAATAAACCAAATAAAGTATTTAATTGCACAAGAAGTAGATGTTCTAGTGATAGTACCAAATGATAGAGACGCATTGGCACCAGTTGTAAGTATGGCGCAAAAAAAGGGGATAGAGGTAATTTCTTATGACAGGATAATAAGAAAAGGTAATGTGGACCTTTATGTAACCTTTGATAATGAAAGAGTTGGAGAACTAATGGGAGAAGCTTTAGAAAAAAAAGTCCCTAAAGGAAACTATATTATTATAAATGGAAATAAGCAAGATTATAATGCAATAGAATTTAATCAAGGTTATATGAAAGTTCTTAATTCCTCCATTAAAAGTGGAGATATTAAAATAGTCGACGAAGTTTGGTCCAAAGATTGGAATGAGGATGAAGCAATAAAATCCGTGGAGGAGACCATTGCAAAGAATATAAAGATAGATGGAATTGTAGCCGCCAATGATACTCTTGCTCAGGCCGTTATTAAGGTTCTTTCGGAACACAGGCTTGCAGGTAAGGTAGTGGTAGTGGGGCAGGACTCAGACCTTGCTGCCTGCCAAAGGGTGGTGGAGGGTCTGCAACTAATGACAGTATACAAGCCTATAGTAAAAATGGCCCAGGATGCAGCTGAGGCGGCGGTAAAAATGGCCAAGGGTAAAAAGATTAATAGTAATGGTGAAATAAATGATGGGCTAGTTAATGTACCGGTACTTAGAGAATATTCAACTGAAGTTACAAAAGATAATATGGTAGATATAGTTGTAAGAAATAATTTTCATAGACTTGAGGATATATATAGGAATATACCTCAATTAGAATGGCCAAAAGATGAGGCTATCTCAAAGTAAAAGGGACTATTTCAAATTAATTAATTTTATTTTGAGATAGCCCCTTTTGTAAAGTGGATTTTTCTAAGATTGGGTGGAAAAAATCCTATACAAAGATTTAGTTGGAAATTAGTAGTTAATAATATCAAGATTCATAGTAATTCTATATAGAGTATATTCATTAAAATAATTGTATTATAAGGTTAGCGTTTACAAAAGCGTTACATATTACAATTTTGGGGGGATTATTAAATGATTAAAAAATCTAAACTATTTGCAACAGTCCTATCTTCAGTACTTGCCTTCTCTATGTTAGCTGGGTGTTCATCATCAGGTAGCAGCAGCAGTGTAGCATCAAGTTCAACTTCAACTGCAAAACCTAAGAAAATAGTTATTGGTCTTTCATTGCCAACACAAAGAGAAGAAAGATGGGTTAGAGATAAAGATACTATGGAAAAAGAAGCAAAAGCAGCAGGAGTTGAGCTTAAAGTTCAAGTTTCTGATACAGACGTAGCACAACAGGCTTCACAGATAGAGAATCTTATTTCTCAAGGTATCAATGTATTGATATTTGCACCAGTAGATGGAGCAGCGGCAGCAGCAAGTGTTGAAAAGGCTCAAAAGGCAGGAATAAAAGTAATATCTTATGATAGATTAATAATGAATACAAACGTAGATTACTATTTATCTTTTGATAATGTAAAAGTTGGAGAATTACAGGGTGAGTACATAACTAAAGCAGTTCCCAAAGGAAACTATATAGTTATGGCAGGCGCTCCATCAGATAATAATGCAACATTATTTAAACAAGGAGCTATGAAATTTATACAACCACTAGTTGATAAGGGTGATATCAAAATAGTAACTGATCAAGCAGTTGATAACTGGGAGCCAAAAAATGCAGTTAATATTGTTGAAAATTCTTTAACAAAGAATAAGAATAATATCCAAGCAATACTTGCACCAAATGATGGTACTGCAGGTGGAGCTATTGTTTCATTAACAACACAAGGTTTAGCTGGAAAGGTTCCAATAACTGGACAGGATGCTGAATTAACAGCTGCACAAAGAATAGTTCAAGGAACTCAATCAATGACAATTTATAAAGACACTAGAGAATTAGGTAAGGCAGCAATCATAGCAGCAATTAAAATTGCTAATGGAGAAAAACCTGCTACAACAAGTACTGTTAACAATAAAAAAATGGATGTTCCTTCAATCCTTTTAGCAGCTCAAGTTGTTGATAAAAATAATATTGATAAGCTTTTAATTGAAAGTGGTTACTTGAAGAAAGATGACGTTTATAAGAAATAAAACTAAAAGTGTGGGATGGCAAAGGCTGTCCCCATCTTACTATAAATTGCAAAATGTTTTTTTTAGGAGGTTAAATCTAATTGAGTGAATATGTTCTAGAAATGCAGAATATTATTAAAGAGTTTCCCGGCGTTATTGCATTAGACAACGTAAATTTGAAGGTTAAAAAAGGAGAAATACATTCTCTTGTAGGAGAGAATGGTGCAGGAAAATCAACTTTAATGAAAATATTAAGCGGAGTTTACCCTTCAAGTAGTTATCAAGGCGATATAATAATCAAAGGGCAAAAGCAGAACTTTCATAATATAAAAGATAGTGAAAAAGTTGGAGTTGCAATTATATATCAAGAGCTTGCATTGGTAAAGCAATTAAGTGTTGGAGAAAATATATTTTTAGGTAATGAATTTTTTGATGGAGGAAGGATAAACTGGGGAAAAACACATTCTGAGGCAAGAAAATTGCTTAATGATGTTAACCTAGATATTAGTCCTGAAACAAAAATTATTGAACTGGGAATTGGAAAGCAACAACTTGTTGAAATTGCTAAGGCTATATCAAAGAATGTTGATATATTAATTCTTGATGAACCTACAGCCGCATTAAATGAAACCGATACCGACAATCTACTTGCTATTCTTAAAGAGTTAAGAAGTAAGGGCGTAACTTGTATATATATTTCTCATAAATTAAATGAGGTCATGGAAATATCAGATTCAGTTACAATTTTAAGAGATGGACATAGTATAACTACTCGTGATATGCAGGGTGAGGAAAAACTCACTGAAGATGATATGATTTCCTTAATGGTTGGGAGGAAATTAACCCAAAGATTTCCTAGAGTAGAACATATAAGGGGAGAAGTAGTCCTTGAAGTTAAAAACTGGACAATCAATAATCCTGAACTACCTGATAAGATAATGATAAATAATGCTAATATTCAGGTAAGAAAAGGTGAGATATTAGGCATAGCAGGAATAATGGGAGCGGGAAGAACTGAGTTTGTTATGAGTTTAATAGGAGCTTATGGCATTAAAAAGTCTGGGCAGATGTTTATGGATGGAAAAGAAATCAGTGTAAACAATCCTGGAGATGCCATTAAATGTGGGATAAGCTATTCCTCTGAGGACAGAAAAGGTAAAGGTCTTGTATTAGGGATGGACATTAAAACTAATATCTCACTTTCAAGCCTTGGTAAAATAACGAAATGGAATACTATCAATTCAAATGAGGAAATAAAGACCGCAACAATGTATGTAGATAAAATGAATATTAAGACTCCCTCTATTGAACAGAAGGTACAAAATTTAAGTGGAGGAAATCAGCAAAAGGTTGCAGTTGCTAAGTGTCTTATGGCGGAGCCTAAAATACTTATTTTAGATGAACCTACTAGAGGAATAGATGTTGGCGCCAAATATGAAATATATAACATAATGAATGATCTAGTGGATCAAGGCGTATGTATAATTATGATATCCTCTGAGCTTCCAGAAGTATTAGGCATGAGCGATCGCGTTATAGTAATGACCGCAGGAAAATTTACAGCAGATTTAAGTATTCAAGATGCCACACAGGAAAAAGTAATGTATTATGCTACGGGGGGTATGTAATATGTCTGGAACAAAGAGTATATCACAAAGTGATGTAAAAGAAGAGTCGCTTAAGGACTCTATAAAAGCTGCAATGAAGGCCAACATGCGACAATATACTATGTTTATTGCACTAATATTTATTGGAATAATCTTTAACATATTAACGGATGGTACATTTATATCATCTAGAAACCTTAATAACTTATTTCTTCAAACAGCTACAATAGCAATACTGGCCTGTGGCATGGTATTAATTATCATTGCGGGACATATTGATTTATCTATAGGATCTGTAGCAGGCTTTTGTGGTGCAATCGCGGCTATAGCTCAAGTAAAATATGGTTGGGGAACGGTGCCAGCTATCTTACTTACACTTGTGGTTGGTCTCATAGTTGGTTTATGGCAAGGTTATTGGGTTGCGTATCAAAATGTACCTTCTTTTATAGTAACCTTGGCTGGAATGCTTATTTTTAGGGGAGCGGTTATAGGAGTTACAAATGGTGCAACTATAGCTCCAATGAAAGATTCCTTTAGGGCTATTGGTCAAGATTATATTCCTAGGTTGTTTTTACAAGATGCATCCTATCATGACACTACACTTTTTCTAGGAATTATCTGTATCCTAGCATATATAATTTTTGAAGCTAGGAGTAGAAGAACAAGAGTTAGTTATGGTTTTAAAGTACTTCCTTTTCAATTACAGATTGTTAAGGTTGTTGCAATATCGGCTCTTATAGGGTTGACTTTCTTAATAATGGTATCATATTTAGGTATGCCTTATTGTATAGTACTTGTTGCTGCAGTGGTGTTCTTTTATAGTTATCTTTCAACCATGACTCCCTTTGGAAGGCATGTATACGCTATAGGTGGGAATAAAGAGGCTGCAAGATTATCAGGTATAAATATAAAAAGAACAACCCTTTTAATATTTATTTCTATGGGCTTATTATCGGCTATTGGTGGTATTGTGTTTACTGGTAGATTAAATTCAGCTACAGCCTCTGCTGGTAACTTATTTGAACTTGATGCCATTGCGGCTTGTTATATAGGCGGAGCAAGTGCCATGGGTGGAGAAGGATCTGTTATTGGAGCCATCATTGGAGCCCTAGTTATGGCTACTATTAATAATGGAATGAGCCTTATGAATGTTGAAATACAGTGGCAAAACATAGTTAAAGGGTTAATACTTTTAGCAGCAGTTTGGATAGACATTGTTTCAAGAAAGAAATCAGTTTAGAGTTATAAAATTATTTTAATAATATTGACTTATTAATAAAGTTGCAAGATAATATAGTTTGAATCACTTTAAGCTAAGGGAGGAAAATTATGTTTAAGAAAAAATGTTTTATAGCCTTAATGTCAATTTTCATGGTTCTTATGATTGGTGGATGTAAGGATCAAACAAGCTCAACAGAGTCAACGGACTCAAAATCCACCTCAGATAGTAAAAACGCTCCAGTGGTAACTGAGCCAAGTACTGACACAGTTAAGCACAACGTGAAGCCTGTAGTGACTATTGAAATGGAAGATGGAGCGAAGATTAAAATAGAGTTATATCCAGAAATAGCTCCTAATACAGTAAATAATTTCGTTTCTTTAGTTCAAAAGGGTTTTTACAATGGATTGATTTTTCATAGAGTAATTCCTGCGTTTATGATTCAGGGTGGTGACCCACAAGGAACTGGAATGGGTGGACCTGGTTACTCTATTAAAGGTGAGTTTGCCGATAATAAGGTAGTTAACACTTTAAAACATACAAAGGGAGTAATTTCCATGGCTAGATCAACACCACTAGATTCAGCTGGATCTCAATTTTTTATAATGGCTGCTGATGTTCCTAGTTTAGATGGTAAGTATGCAGCTTTTGGTAAGGTAATAGAAGGATTGGCTGAGGTAGATAAAATTGTTGGGGTAGCTAAAGATGCTAATGATAAACCCAATACGCCTCAGAAAATGAAAACTGTTACTGTGGACACTCTTGGTGAAAAATTTGCTGAACCTACAAAAGTAAAATAATTCAGAAATGCTCTAGAAATTTTTCTGGAGTATTTTTTTATTTTTTTATAAATTAAGAAGGAGTTTCCCAATGCTCTGTCGAAATGGTAATATATGACAAATTAAAAAAATGATGGGAGCTTTTGGGTATGAATAATAAAAAAAATATATTTGAGTACATTGGTAAACAAAGTTACAAGGATGCCATTGAGGGCATCGATAAGGCTTATTTAGCAGAGCCTTATAGGAAATATTATTTATATCTAAAAGGCTATTGTTTTTCTCGTTTGGGAAACTACTTTAGAACCATAAGCTTATGTAAGCAGGCTTTAGAATGTGGAGTTGAATCTGAAGCTGAGGAATGTTACTTATTGATTGGGCAAAGCTATGAATATATGGATTGGTTTGAGGAAGCAGAGGATAATTACCTTCTTGGATTGAAGCTTAATCCTAATAATTCTGAAATTAAAGCTGCTTATGCATATTTGCTTTTAAAAAGTGGATATACCTATAGTGCTTATAGCTTTATTTTAGAAGCATTAAGAGCAGATCCTGATAATACTTTAGTAAACCATTACGTTGTATATTTTTATCTCCATAGTGCAAGTTCTAATTTTGAAAGATATAAGTTAATTAAGAGCTTCGTAGACAATAGCTCTAACGAAATACTTAAACTTGTAAAAGCTGGTAAGTCTGATGCTGAAAGGCAAAGGCACTCAGTTGCAATGAGGAAGTTTGAGAAAGCATATCTTTTGGATCCTGATAACGAGTCAATAGCAGATTATCTTGATGAATTAAGGTTAAGGGTTAAGTTAATATATAAACCATTGGTGTTATTTGATATTCTTGGTAGCTGGGGCAGATGGGGTAAGGTTTTAGGAGCTCTTGCTTTTATAACTTTATTGATTCAAATCATTCAAAAGGATAGTATGCTAAATATAATGCTTATTCTTACGCTAGTTCTATGGGCATTTATTGGAGCCTATAAGTATTTTATACACTCATTTTACTGGAAGTTTTATAGTTGGAAGTAAATATTTGATCAAAGAGTTAATATAACTCTTTGATCTTTTTTCTTTAATTTAATATATAATTAGTATTAAATGAGGTGTAGTAGATGGATTTTTTAAAGAAATACGTACATGAACATTGGAAACCCTTTTGTATTGCAGTGGCTTGTTTAACTATAGAAGCTACCTGTGATCTTATGCAACCAACAATAATGGCTAAGATTATAGATGTTGGAGTTATGGGGAAACAAATGGATTATATACTTAAAATGGGTGGGTTAATGCTTTTAATTACATTGGTTGGGGCAACTAGTGCAGTGAGCCGAAATATTATATCTAGTAAGGTTTCTCAAAGGTTTGGAACTGAAATGAGATATGACTTATTTAAAAAGATACAGAGTTTATCCTTTGAGAATATAGATAAGTTTGAGGGAGCCTCACTTGTTACAAGGCTCACTAATGATGTAACACAGGTCCAAAATTTTGTTAACGGATTAATGCGAATTTTTGTTAAAGCGCCGTTGCTATGCATAGGAAGCTTAATTATGGCCACAAGACTGAATGCGCACATGGCTTTGATTTTAGTAGTAGTAGTACCTATGGTTGGTCTTTTTATTACTATTAATGTGAAAGTAGGTTATCCGTTTTTTGTAAGGGTACAAAAGGCCTTGGATAGGGTAAATAGCGTAATGAGGGAGTATTTATCAGGAGTAAGAGTTGTGAAAGCTTTTAATAGATTCGGGTATGAAAAAGAAAGATTTGAGAAAATTAATAAAGAGCAAGCAGATGCATCTATTACTGCTATGAAGGTAATGGCAGTATTTTCTCCTGGAGTAACCTTAACAGTAAACTTAGGTATAGTTGCAGTAATATGGCTTGGAGGTATTAGAGTTAATAATGGTAGCATGCATGTAGGTGAAATAATAGCCTTTATAAATTATATGACTCAGATATTATTTTCATTAATGATGATTTCCTACGTTTTTACCACCTTCGTTAGAGCTAGGGCTTCAGCAGAAAGAATCGGGGAGGTTTTTTCTCTGGAAAATACTATGGACATTTCACTTAAGCCCATTGAAGAATTTAAGCAAAAGGGAAAGGTTGAGTTCCAACATGTGTGTTTTTCTTATGCTGAGGCTAATGGGGATCCTGTTATTAAGGATATTAGCTTTATTTGTATGCCAGGAGAAACAATAGGTATAATTGGTGCTACAGGTTCGGGAAAAAGTAGTTTAGTCAGCTTAATCCCACGGTTTTATGATGTTACTTCTGGAGTGATAAAAGTAGACGATGTGAATATTAAGGATATTGATCCTAAGGTACTTAGAAATAAAATTGCGCTAGTGCCACAGAAAACTGTGCTTTTCACAGGAAGTGTTATTGATAATATAAAATGGGGCAAAGAAGATGCTAATTTAGATCAAGTAGAAGCTGCTGCTAAACTAGCCCAGGCTCATGAATTTGTAACAGCTTTTCCGGAAGGTTATAATACCCTAATTGGGCAGGGGGGTGTAAACTTCTCAGGAGGACAGAAGCAACGTGTGTCTATTGCAAGAGCATTAATAAAAAAGCCGGAAGTATTAATACTTGATGATTGTACAAGTAGCGTAGATGTAACTACGGAAGAAAAAATTCGAGAAACTTTGAAAAAGTATTCAGAAGGATTAACCTGTTTGATAATTGCTCAGCGCATTACCTCCGTAATTGATGCAGACAAAATTATAGTTCTTGATAATGGATTGGTAGTAGGAATGGGTAAACATGAAGATCTAATGAAAAGTTGTGAAGTTTATCAAGATATATTCTGCTCTCAATTTGGAAAGGCGGGTATTTAAAATGCAACAGGATAAAGATAAAAAAAACCACCTAGAAGCCTTAAATATCAGTGTACTTCCTGGAAGGAATCGGAGCGGGAGAAACGGAGCTCGGGCACCGGTTATTAAACCAAAGAACTTAAAGGGTACAATGCTAAGACTTTGGAAATATTTTGGGTCTGAGAGAAAGTTGTTAATTATTATATTTGCTTTAGTTATTGTTGGCTCAGGGATAGGGCTTGTAGTGCCATACCTAATTGGACATTCCATTGATGTTATGATAACAGGAGGCAATGGAGTAAACTTTGGAATACTGCAAATAATGGCAGTGGCTCTTATTACAGCTTACTTTATGGATGCTATTATAAATATTGTTCAGGGCTGGTTAATGGCGGGAGTATCTCAGCGGATAGTAATGAATTTAAGGGGAAAACTTTTTTTAAAGCTACAGACTCTTCCTATTTCATTTTTTGATAAGTCTACTCACGGAGAGATTATGAGTAGATTATCAAATGATATAGAAAATGTTAGCGGTACAATATCTCAATCAACTACTCAACTTATGGCGGGAGTTATAACCATTACTGGCTCTTTAGTTATGATGTTAGTGTTAAGTCCATTACTTACAATTGCAAGTATTATAACTGTGCCTTTTGTATTTTTGCTTACAGGCACTATAACAAAGAAAACAGGATCTTTATTTAAAGAACAGCAAAAGGAACTAGGGAAGCTTAATGGACACATTGAAGAAACTATTTCTGGTATTCATGTTGTTAAAGCCTTTAACCATGAAAACAAGGCTATTGAAGAGTTTGATCAAGTTAATAATAGATTGTGTCAGGTGGGTTTAAAGGCACAGATTTGGTCAGGATACTTAATGCCAATTATGAATGTAATAAATAACTTAGGATTTGCTATGGTTGCGGCTGTGGGTGGAACCCTTGCAGTTAGTAATTTAATTACGGTTGGAATTATAGCCAGCTTCTTAAGTTACTCTAGACAGTTCTCTAGACCACTTAATGATTTAGCAAATATATTTAACACCCTTCAATCTGCTATAGCAGGAGCTGAGAGGGTTTTTGAAGTTCTTGATGAAGAAGATGAAGAAAAAGATGTTAAAGGTGCAATTGAACTTCTAGACCCAAAAGGAAACGTAGCCTTTGAAGAGGTTATCTTTGGATATCGTCCAGACCTACCTATACTCAAAAACATAAATTTCATAGCACCTCAGGGCAGTAATATTGCATTGGTTGGTCCAACTGGTGCTGGAAAGACTACAATAGTGAATTTGCTTACAAGGTTTTATGATGTAACCAAGGGGAAAATTTTAATTGATGGAAGGGATATAAGAGAATATACTAGGGAAAGCTTAAGAAAATGTTTTGGAATTGTTCTTCAAGATACATATTTATTTTCAGGAACTATAAAAGAAAACATTAAATATGGCAACTTGGAGGCTACAGATGAAGAGGTTGTCTCCGCTGCAACTATGGCAAATGCTGATACTTTTATCAGAAGACTTCCTATGAGTTATGATGCCTTGTTATCTGAAAGTGGTAATAATTTAAGCCAAGGTCAAAGACAATTATTAGCAATAGCTAGAGCTATACTTTCTAATCCCTCAATATTAATTCTAGATGAAGCTACTAGTAATGTAGATACTCGCACTGAACTTAATATCCAAGAAGCAATGCTAAAGCTTATGAAAGGGAGGACTTGTTTTATAATAGCCCATAGGCTTAGTACCATTAGAGATGCTGATACAATTATGGTAATTGATAAGGGTGAAATTGCAGAACAGGGAAGTCATGATAGTCTCGTTGCTAAAAAGGGATTTTATTATGAGATGTATCATAATCAGTTTGAAAATTTTGCTTAATTAATATTTTTTCGTTGGTTTTTTTGAAAACATGCTTTATAATATAGAAAAAGAGCTTAAACTTAAGCAAAGGGAGACGAAGATGAAGCCAATAAAAAACAAAGTTGTATTAGTAGGAGCCGGTATGGTTGGTTCCGCCATTTTAAACACTCTTCTCGGATTAAACCTAGTAGGTGAGATTGTAATTATTGATAATAATATAGATAAAGCTAGAGGTGAGGCATTAGATGCAAGTCATACTACTTCTTTTGCCTATAGTCCTAATGTTCATGTAAGGGTTGGGGATTATGAAGATTGTGTGGATGCGCAAACCATAGTAATTTCAGCGGGCCCAAGTATGAAACCAGGAGAAAAAATGTCACGTTTAGTTTTGGCAGAGAGAAATGTTAAGGTTATGGATTCTGTTATGACTTCAATCTGTAAGTATACAAAGGATGCTGTAATTATTGTAGTAACAAATCCTGTGGATATTATCACCTATCATTTACAAAATAACTTTGGATATCCAAAGAATAAGATTATTGGAACTGGAACACTTTTGGATACTGCAAGGTTTAGGCGAATATTGGCATTAAAGTATCTTGTAGATACAAAAAATGTCCATGGATATATTTTAGGAGAACACGGTGAGAGCGCTTTTGCTACATGGAGCCTTGTTGATATTGCGGGAATACCTGCTCAAAGCTTGGACGATATTATAGGTAGTACTTCCCCCTTAAATTGTGATGAGGTAGTAGCGGAGGTTAAAACAGTAGGAACGGAGATACTTCAATTAAAAGGTTATACGAGCTCAGGAATAGCTATGAGTGTAAGTAGATTAGTTAAGGCAGTTCTCCTAAATGAATTGAGCATTTTGCCTGTTTCTACGACTCTTGAAGGAGAATATGGAATTAGTAATGTTGCATTAAGTATTCCCTGTGTAATTTCTAGTGAAGGTATTTCTAAACGCTTAGTGGTGCCTCTATCTGAAACGGAAGCTGAATTATTAAAGAAAAGTGCTGAAATTTTATCAAGTTATCTTTCAAATCTACAACTTCTATAAAACCAAGAGACATCTAAGCCAAAGTTTGGCTTAGATGTCTCTTGTTTTTTTGATTATAAATATATATTAAACCATTTTGACAAATTACATACTATTTAAGGCAATATTATAATGGTAAAATTTACATATAGGATATTTGGAGGAGGTACAAGATGTTTAAAAGAAAAAAACTGATATCAACCATGATTACTATTACTATCTTAGGGGGTCTATTAGTGTCAAGACCATTAGTTTCTAAAGCTGCTGTAATCGGATCAACAGGTTTTTTAAAGACCAGTGGAACTATAGTAAAAGATAATTATGGGAATGGATCAATTGTAAACCTTCGTGGTACTAATCTAGGAGGGTGGATGCTACAAGAACCTTGGATGTCACCCTGCTCTGTTACTGATGAATGGAACCTTCGCGAGACACTAACCAATCGTTTTGGAGAAGCTACAAAGGAAAGTTTAATAACTGGTTACCAAAATGCTTGGCTAACTACAACAGACCTTGATAACATAAAGAACATGGGGATGAATTTTGTTCGAGTACCTATTTTATACCTGGAGTTGATGGACAAATATGGTAATTGGAAGGCAAATCCATGGACCAAGTTGGACTGGTTAGTGAATAATTGCGCCTCTAGGGGAATTTATGTGTTATTAGACCTTCATGGCACATTTGGTGGACAGAACACCTTTGATAATTGCGGACAGGCGAATTCTGATCCTCAGTTATGGAAAAACACTACATACCAAGACCGTACTGTGGCATTATGGCAGGGAATAGCCACCCATTTTAAAGGTAATGCAGCTGTAGCTGGATATGATCTATTAAATGAGCCTGATAGAGTTTCAAAAGATCAACTGAATAATTTCTATGACAGACTTTATAAAGCAATTCGTCCAATAGACCCAGATCATATGATTTATATGGAAGCTGCTTGGGACTGGAATCAATTAAATGCCCCATCAGCTAAAGGATGGACAAATGTAGTATATGAGATGCACTTTTATGCTATGGCGTCAGGACAAGCTACAGACTGGAACGCACAGAATAATATGATTACTGGAGCTCTTCAAGGCATGAAGGATCATCAGAGTATGTGGAATGTACCAGTCTATGCTGGAGAATTTTGTCCCTTTGAGTTTAATGATCTTTGGGAAAAGTTCCTAGCTGGATTTAATGCAATGAATGCTTCATGGACAAATTGGACCTACAAGGTTACTTCCAATTATGGTAACTGGGGATACTTTAATAACAATCCAAGTTCGGTTCCTAATGTAACTACAGACAGCGCAGCTACAATAGCATCAAAATGGGCTCAATTCACTACTAATAACTTTAAAGCTAATACTACCTTTCAAACTTTAGTGAAGAAATATACAACTACCGTGCCTGTTCCTATAACTGGATATTCTTCTTTAAAGGCAGCTGCAAATTCAAACTTTGTTTGCGCGGATAATTCAGGAACTAGCCCTCTTGTGGCAAATAGACCAACTGCAGGAGATTGGGAGTTATTTAAGGTGATAAATAATTCTGATGGTACAATTTCATTTCAGTCAAAAGCTAATAATTTATATGTTTGTGCTGACCTAAACCAATCAGCTAAGCTGGTTGCAAGAAGTTCTAGTATTAGCACCTGGGAGAAGTTTAGTAAGGTTGCACAAGGTGATGGAACCATAGCGCTTAAGGCCCTGGCAAATAACCAGTTTGTCACTACTGATTTAGATAATGGCGCAGTTTTATATGCAAATCGAGCATCTGTAGGTGGGGCATGGGAGGCTTTTACCATATTAGGCCAATAAGGCATCTTCAAAAAAACTCAAAGACCTTAGAGCTCTAACCATGAGTTCTAAGGTTTTTTATTTATATTAGTATTTTACACTACCTTAAAATGTAAATAATTGGTATACTCTAATTATGATTCACATGGCAATATTATAAGGATGGGTGAAATTTAAAATGGTAAAGGCTAAAAGGTTTGTAGATGTTATTTTGATATTCATTATAATGAACGGGCTTATAAGCTGCTCTCAAGGTTCCTCCAAATATAGCACAGCTTTTACTCCTAAAAAACAAGTAAACTTAAAATTTTTTTCCAATCTTCCTGATCGTTTAACAGGACAAGGTAAACTCGAACAAATGCTTTTGGATAAATACGTTAAAGAAAATCCCAATGTAAAAATTACCGTTGAAGCACTTCAGGATGAACCCTACAAACAAAAATTTAAAACTTATGTAGCTAGTAATGAAATTCCAGATGTTTTTATGGCATGGGGACAACCCTCTTTTTTCTACCCTATTATGATAAACGGATATGTAGTTGAACTTAATAAAGAGGATTTTAAAGATTATGGATTTTTTAATGGAGCCCTTGATGGGTTTAGCTTAAATGGAAGGTTATATGGACTTCCACGGAATACAGACTATATGGTTTTATACTTTAATAAAGCTATATTTGAAAAGTATAAGGTTCCACTTCCTAAAACTTATGAAGATATTATTAGTTCAGCTAAAATATTTAGAGCAAATAACTTATCTCCAATTGCTATGAATGGTAAGGATAAGTATCCTATTGCTATATTATATCAAGATCTACTTATTAAGGAGAGTGGAGATCAAAGATTAATTGGTGAAGGACTAAGGGGTACTAATAAGTTCGCAAGTAACGGGTTATACTTGAAGGCAGCATTAGATCTAAAAGCATTAATGGATGTTAAAGGGTTTCAAGATTCTTTTGATTCTGCGGATTATGGTGCCGCCAATAACTTATTTGCACAAGGAAAAGCAGCAATGTACTACATGGGAGAATGGGAAGTTGGTATGGATACAAGTAAGGGCTTTAGTGAGGATTTTAAGAAAAATGTGGATGTTATGAAATTCCCTGCAACAAGTACTGGAAAAGGTAAAGATACGGATTTAGTAGGTTGGAACGGTGGGGGATATGCAGTTTCAGCTAATTCTAAAGTTATAGATGAAAGCATTAAGTTATTAAAGTATATAATGAAACCAGAAAATTGGGCAAAGCAAGGGTGGCAGACTGTAGGAATTATTCCAGCACAAGAATTCCATCAGTTCAAAACTGGTAAAGAATCCCCTCTTCAAAGTAAGTTATCAGATATATTAGCTAGTTCAACATCAATTAGTGGCACGCCTTGGAATGATAGTTTAACCTATGAGTTCAAAACAAATATAGAAAATCTTGTACAAGAGTTCTCTCTAGGGATAAAGAGTCCAGAAGAGTTTTTGAAAGAAGCTGAAATAAATGCAGCTAATTCCTACTGAAATTCAAAAAGTTGAATGGGGGATTTGAAAAAAAATGTTTAAACTATTTATAGTTGATGATGAAATTGATCTTATAGAAGGAATAAAAACTTTAATAAAATGGAGCGATTATGATATTGAAATTTGTGGTCAAGCTAATAATGGCTTAACTGCTTTTCAACTTATTAAAATTTTGCGACCAGATATACTTATTGCAGATATAAGGATGCCTAAAATGGATGGACTTAAACTTTTAATAAATTTAAAAGAGGAAAATATAAATGTAAAAAGCATAATTTTAAGCGGATATTGTGATTTTGATACAGCAAAGACAGCTATAAATTTAAATATTATAGAATATCTTTTAAAACCTTGTAGACCAAAGGAGATAATAGAAGTGGTGCTTAAGGCTAAAAAGTTACTGGAGGATGAGCAGAAAAATATTAGGATTTTAGAAGATTATAAAACAAGCTATAATGAAAGTATTTTACAAAAAAAGAGAGAATTTTTAATGGAATTAGCAATTGACGAAAATATAAACTTTATAGAAATTGAGTCCAAAGCATATTCCTACCATATAAAAACTTCTCTGGAAAAGAGTTTTTTAGCTATTACCTTTAGTATAGATAATAAAAATAAGATATTAGATAAAAAGAATGTGGTAGAGATGAATTGGAATATAGTGAATTATACAAACACTGTTTTACATAAAGAAATTGTAGGTGATTTTCAAATCAATAATGAGACTACCTTCATTTTATATATTGATAAATCTTACTATAATTCAAGACGTTTTTTAGAAACTATAACTAAAATAAAAAATGAGATAAAGGCATTATCTGAAAATACCTTAACTATAGGAGTGGGGTCTATAGTAACAGATCTTATAGCTATCAATGAGTCCTACAAAGATGCAAGAATAGCACTTGAAGCAAAGTTCTTTTTAGGTAATGATAGGGTGATAAGTTTAGGTAATATTCATGCTTATGAGGATATGACAGGTTTCTATCCTGTTAATGAAGAAATAGACATATTGAATTGTTTGGAAACTGGAAATAAGGTTTTAATGCAACAAAAATTAGAGGATTTTTATAATAAGTTGTGTGATGAAAAATTGCCTAGTAAGGGGTTCTTACAAAAGATTTCTATTAGTTTTTGTAGCAGAGTATATAAATTTTGCGTTGATAAAAACATTAATGCTAGCCAAATATTTGACTTTAACTTAAAAACCTTCGATAAAATTGAGGAATGTGAAACTATGATAGAGCTTACAGAGTACGTTAGTTCACTTCTTGATAGTATACTGCAATGTATGGGGGACGTTCACAAAAAGAATATATTTACAAGAAAGGCTGTTGAATACATTATGAAGAACTACCCTAATGATATCAGTCTTGAGGTGATATCTAGGGAGTTATATATAACCCCTGGTTATTTGAGTTTGCTTTTTAAACAGGAAATGGGCATCAATTTTATAGATTTTATTACAAAATACCGAATAGAAAGAGCTATGGAACTTTTAAAAAATAGTTCACTTAAGAACTACCAAGTATCGAATATGATAGGATTTAAAGATGAAAAATACTTCTCTCAGATTTTTAAAAAGTATGTGGGATTAACTCCATCTCAATACAAACAAAAGTAAATAATTATAGAGGAGAATAGAATTAATTGTCGAATATAATACTATCAATGTGTAAAAAGTTGAGGGGTATAATATTATGAGTAATAAGAGTATTTTCATGTATGTTAATGATTTAGAGCCTGGAATGGTAATTGGTAAGGAAATCTACTCTGAGAATATATTATTAGTAGCAAAAAATGTTATTGTAACCGAATCAATAATTTTCAAGCTGAAAGAAAAGTTATTTTTTGATAAAGTTGAAGTGTATAGTAATGATAAAGGCGAAGCAGGACATGTTCATTTTAATAATGAGAAGAGTATAGAGGATATTCAAGGAAGCTTTGAGGTCCTTTCAAAAAATGTAGAAGGTATATTCGATAACTTAGAAGGTAATTATGTGTTAGGTATGCAAGAGGTAAGAGCATTTGCTAAAAAAATTCAAGGTGAGTTGGATTCAACTGGTGCTATTATTAAAAATATAGTACTTCATGGAAGTGGGAAGGACAGCATTTATAAACATTCTGTAAATGTTGCAGCACTTAGTAGTATACTTGGATCCTGGCTGGAGTTAGATGAATACAAAAAAAATCTGCTAACTTATTCAGCTATCTTACATGATTATGGAAAAGTAAAGATTGATAAAAAGATATTAAATAAAGTTGAGACTTTAACAAAAGAAGAATTTCAGGGCATAAAAAAACATCCTATTTGGGGTTATGAGGATATAAAAAAAATAGAAAATTTAGATAGTATTGTTAGCCATGGGATACTGATGCATCATGAGAGATTAGATGGAACGGGATATCCATTTGGAATTAAGGCAGAACAGATTCCTTTGTTTGCTAGAATAATTGCTATTGCAGATGTTTTTGATGCTGTGAATTCTGATAGAATTTACAAAAGGAGTAAGTCGCCTCTGGAAGTTCTTGAAATAATTCAAAAAGAAAGTTTAGGAAAATTAGACTATGAATATTGTAAAGTGTTTTTAGATCATATAATAAATTATTATATGGGTCAGGAAGTATCATTAAATGATGGTCAAGTATGTAAAATAGTACAAATTGATATAAATGATTTATCCAGGCCGTTATTGCTAGGGGAATTTGGTTTTATTGATTTGAAAAAAGAAAAAGGGTTATTCGTAGAGGAATTAGTAATTTAAAATGTAAAAAAGGGGACAGTCTCAAAATAAAATTAATTATTTTGAGACTGTCCTTTTATTATGCTAATATTTGTTCTATATGGAGAAGTTCCTCAGCAGTGAAGTCTAAATTGTTAAGCGCTGCTACGTTATCTTCAATTTGACTGACCTTACTTGCACCAATTAGTGCAGAAGTAACACGTCCGCCTCTTAATACCCAAGCTAAAGCTAGTTGAGGCAAAGTTTGGCCACGCTCCATTGCCATGATATTTAATTTTCTAACCTTTTCTATTTTTGACTCTGTGATATCTTTAGACTGGAAGAAAACTGAGTTACCTGCAGCTCTAGAGTCCCCAGGAATTCCGTTTAAATATTTTGTAGTAAGTAGACCTTGTTCTAAAGGTTTGAACGCTATGGAACCAATGCCTTCTTCCTCTAAAACTTCCTGAAGACCTTCTTTCTCTATCCATCTGTTAAACATTGAATAGGAGGGTTGATGGATCAAACAAGGGGTGCCTAATTGCTTAAGTATGGCAGATGCCCTTTTGGTTTCAGCTGGTTTATAGTTGGATAATCCTACATAAAGAGCCTTTCCCTGTTTTACTATTAGGTCTAAGGCAGCCATAGTTTCTTCTAAAGGGGTATTTGGGTCAGGTCTATGATGATAAAAAATATCAACATAATCTAAGCCCATTCTTTTTAAACTTTGGTCTAAACTTGAAACTAAATATTTTTTTGAACCAAAGTCGCCATAAGGACCCGGCCACATAGTATAACCTGCCTTTGTTGAGATAACTAGTTCATCTCTATAACTTAGTAAATCCTGCTTTAAGATTTTACCGAAATTTTCTTCAGCAGATCCAGGAGGCGGGCCATAGTTGTTGGCAATATCAAAATGTGTAATTCCAAGATCGAAAGCTCCATGAATTAGAGCTCTTGAGTTTTCAAAGGAATCTGTACCTCCAAAGTTGTGCCATAATCCTAGAGAAATTGCAGAGAGTTTTAACCCGCTATTACCACACTTATTGTATTTCATTGTTGAATATCTTTCGTTACTAGCTAAATATGACATTTTCTCACCTCTTTCTAATGGGGACGGGGTTGTTGACAACTTTGTTGTCAACAACCCCGTCCCCATTATTTTATCATAAGGATAAAATAATTGCTATTGTTAACACTAGAGTATAGAAGGAGAGATGAGAATGAAAATAGAGGGATATTTTAGTGGTATAAAAAATGCAAATATTGCGGTGGAAAAGTTAAAAAAGGCTGGATATTTAAAGACAGTTTCGGATTTAAATGAACATTATAGTGTTAGAAGTAATAACTTTGTACAATCAGGCAGAGCCCAGAATCCTTCAAGTCTGTCCAGCTTGGTACTTGATGTAAGTGGTTCTTTAGGAGACCCCGATAAAGGACCACTTTTAGCAGCAAGTCCAATGGCAAGCGGTATGGGTAATTTTAAAGAGATAGCGGATGTCAATTATAAGGTAATAGTAGAAGCAGATGATAAAGAAGGTGAGAATATAAAGGGAATAATTAGTGATATGGGGGGAACCTTAAATAATCCTAACTTTCAATTGCCAAAAGGAATTGAAAACATTCCTACTAGCAATGTGCTAGATAAGTTGGATTTAAATGGAGAAGAGGAAACTCATAAAGAGCCATTTAAATATGAATAACTTTTTTGGCTACTAGCTAACATTATAACCTTAAGGAGAAGAAATTATTATTTCATCTCCTTTACATAAATATGCAGCCTTAATCATCTTCTTTTTAAAAAAGGATAGGTAAATACAAAAACTAGAGTGAAAAGCAAACAAGCAGTTATATATTTTATAAAGGTTAAAAAACTTGAGCCTAGATTAGACATTAGGTCTTGAGAGTTTATGAAGTTGATAATATAAATAATCAATTTGAGAAAAAAATAAGCCATAATAATGAAGCCTGAGATTATAAGTGCCTCTAGGTCTTTTGTGGTGTAAACTAAAAGAAAAATTAATATAATTATAATTAAGCAAAGAAAAAACCAAGTTGAATACATATATAATTTGACTCCCGAATTAAATATTACTATTGATATTAATATATTCTAACATATTAGTATTAATTCTAAGATTAAAGTAAGGTATTTACCAAAAAAAAATAAAACCATTTGAGTGGGGACTCAAATGGTGTGAAAAGGGATAGGGATTATATTTCCTAATATCTATATAAAGTTTTGAAACTGGCAAATTAAATATTTTAAGCAATATTCGACTTCATTATATAAATAATAACAAAAACCTAGCACTAAGTCAATACTTTTTTGAAAAAATTTAATGTAAACCTTTTTAATGGAATAAAACAAGTAAATTACACTAATAGTTTAGAAGAATTTAGCATTATTAATGTATATTGGAATACATAGTGAAATATTTGTCGAATGAACAGTATTACTCTTTGTTAACTAAAACAATGGTCAAGGGTTAGTAAAAATTTCCGTATTGACGGTTAGAGTATAAACGTATATAATAAGTTTCGTAGCAGTTAAATGTGTCTCAAGCGTGATTGTTTAATCGCGAAAGAAATATGTATAGACTGTGTCATACGTGGAGAGATGTCCGAGCGGTTTAAGGAGCACGCCTGGAAAGCGTGTGTAGGGGCAACTCTACCAGGGGTTCGAATCCCCTTTTCTCCGCCAGTTAAACTTTGTCGTGCTAGATGGGGAGATAGCGGTGCCCTGTAACCTGCAATCCGCTGTAGCAGGGTTGAATTCCCAGTTGAGGCCTTAACTTGTGAGGTCTGACCATTAGAAGTGGTGTTGAGAGTCGGGTCCCACGCAACGAAAATTTGTGAACTCCGTCAGATCCGGAAGGAAGCAGCGGTAAGCAAAAACTTTCGTGTGCCGTGGAAAAATCTGACTTGAGCCACCTATAATGGTAACGCTCATAAGTTAATGTCGACGCTGGGTGCACGGCATTACATATTAAATTATAATATTAAACACAATAAACGTTTGGTTTATTGTGTTTTTTTAATTATGCATAATTAAAAAGGTTATACTTTAAATCCAGAGGTCATTTTACTTAGTTTCTTAGCCATTTCAGATAAGTTCTCTGTAGTTTTCTCTATTTCATTCATTACACTTAGCTGTTCCTCTATACTTGCACTTATGTTTTCTGTGCTTCCGGCTATTTCATTGGAGTTTATAGCTATATTACTAATAGCCTTCTCAATTTCCTTAGTACCCTGTAGTTGTTGGTCATTTGCATTATCTATTTGTTCTATTTCCAATGCAATATCCTTTATATTTTTAATTATATTATATATACTTTGTCCAACTTCAGAGGCTTTAGAAACTCCGAGAGATACTTTCTTTTCAACTTGGTTCACTGAGTTTACTGCAGATGCTGATTTTAATTGATTCTCCATAACTAAGGAAGAGATTTCCTTAGCTGCCTTATTACTTTCATCCGCTAACTTTCTGATTTCATCTGATACCACATTAAAACCTCTGCCTGCCTCTCCTGCACGTGCCGCTTCAATTGCGGCATTTAATGCTAGTAGGTTAGTTTGCTCCGATATTGATGTTATTATTTTAATAATGTCGCCAATCTTTTTTGAAGAAACATCTAATTCATTTATTATTGTTGAAACTTCTTTTGAAGAGGTCGCTATTTCATTTATAGATGAAACAACTTCAGATATCTTAGTTGAACCCTCTTCAGCAGCTTCCTTGGCCTTTCTACTATTATGGGCAGTATTTTTGCTTGCCTGTGAAGTTGCTTCCGAAAATCTTGTAGCCTCGGTAAGGCTTGCGGAAGTTTCTTGGGCAACGGCAGCTCCATCTGAAGTGCCTGAGGCAATGCTCACAACTGTAGTTGATATTTCTTCTAAAGATTGTGTTGTTACTTTCGCCGCATTGTTTAATTGATTACTAGAAGTAGAAATAGTTTCAGCTGAAACAGCTACTTCACTAATTATTGATTGAAGTTTTCCTATAAATAAATCAAAGCTACTACTTAATTCTCCAATTTCATCCTTACTTTCATAATTAATTCTTTGGGTTAGATCACCATTGCTCTGAGATATCTCTTTTAACTTTGTGGTTACCTTGTTGATAGGAACAATAATTGATCTTATAATAATTATAGATAAAATTATTATTACAATAGAAGAAACAGTAAACAAAGCTAAAAGCTCTATTAATGTAGTGGTATAAACAGTTTTACTATCAGCATAGGTTTCTTTTGCTGCAGCCACCTGTTTATTAATAATATCATCAAAAGATGCTACAAGAGCAAGTTTAGTTTTATCAAAGTTTAACATACCTATAGGGGGACCTTCTCCTGTTGTTGCTTGACTTCCTTGTACTTTTACAGCACTCTCCGCTGCTACAAAAACATCTTTCGCTTTTATAAAGCTATCATAATTGGCAAGTAAAGCTTTATAATCTGTATTGTTTTTTTTTGTTGGATAATCCCTTATCAACATCAGCTATTAGTGCTGAAATAGCAGTAAGAACAGTTTTTTTTCCTGCTTCATCCGTAGCATCCATTAATGAATTACCTTGAGCTCTAATGTACTCAATATCAGATTTTAAATTTTCCATTTCTAAAATAGGATCCATTCTCTCATTGCTTAACTCCGTAATATGGGAATTAACCTTAGATATTTGGGTTATGGATGTATACCCTATGACCAAAAGGAAAATAAAAAAACTTATGGATAGTAGAGTAATTTTTTTTGCTAGTTTGATGTTTCTGAAAACATTCATTATGTTACCTCCTCATTTGTGTTGAACTTCTAATGTTTTTCTATAGATTTAAGTATAAATACAAATTGTAATGACAGTGTCAAATAAGTATGTGAACTTTATGTGATGGAGGAAAGCAAAGATAGTATATTAGAGAAATTATCTTAACAAAAAAATTGGCTAAGGCGGCTCTCAGGCTGAAATATAACTCATTCTTATACAAATTTAGAGACTTTAGTATAACGGAGGAAACCTATATACTATCATGTAAATACTTTAAGTATTGAATAATATTCTGTATAATAAAGTAAATGAATAATTGTACTATATTTTCAATTTAAAACCGTTAGTGAATTCCTTTTTAATGCTAATAGATATAATTTTCAAGTATTATTTATAAATCTTATAGCAAATATTATTACCTTTATACCGCTAGGGTTTTTCATGTCACTATTATTTAGAAAATCTGCCAAGGTAATTAATACAGGGTTGACCTGCGTTTTTATTATAATTTGTATCGAGATCGGGCAGTTTAGTCTAAATGTGGGGGTGTTGGATGTGGATGATGTTATCCTAAATACAATAGGTTGTATTTTAGGTTTTATGGTTTACAAAGTAGTTAAAAAATAAAAGGAAGCCCCAGGCTTCCCTTAAAAATAATGTTTATTTAAACGGATATTTAATTAAAAAACTAACACCAGACTCCCTATTTACTGCCTCTAATTCACCCTGGTAAAAGTTTGTGATCTTTTTACAAATAGCTAACCCGAGACCGAAGTTGCCAGTCTTATCTTTATAGAAATTATCAAAGATATGAGAAATATGCTCCTCCGGGATATTAGGTCCATCGTTATATATCTCTATGACTGCAAAGTCACCTTCTTTTTTCAGAGTTACACAAATTTTCTCGTTAACATATCTAAGGCTATTATCTAATATGTTTTCAATGGAAATCTGTACTTTATCCACGTTTCCATTTATCATAGCCTCTTCAATGTTTAAATCCCAGATGATATTATTATTGATTACTTTAAATCTATTTATAATATGGAAAAGTAAGCGTTGCAAGTTAATTTCAATATTTTCAAAGTTATTTTCTAAAACGTAATCTAGGGTATTTAAATATAACATCTGCTTAACCTTTTTTTCTAAACTTAATGCCTCATCCCTTATTATTTCAGCGGTTTTCTCCACTGACTCCACATACACACCATCAATAATAGCCTCAGCATGGCTCATAATTACCATAACCGGTGTTTTTAAATCATGGGATATACTCTGCAAAAACATTTTTTCTTCTTCGTCTGCACGTTTTAATTCCTTTTGCATCATATTCATGGAGTTGACCAGTCTTCCAATCTCGTCTTCACTTTTAACCTTGATAGGTTCCTTCCAATCCTTATGGGCTATTCTAATAGTATAATTTTCAAGCTCCTTAAGGGGTTTTGAAATATAATTTGCAACTAATTTAGCAGTTAGAAAACCAATTGCTATAAATATAATTCCTACACCAAGTACCATATAAAACAAACTATTATCTTCCCTTTCAGGCAAATAAGTTATTAGATAAGACTTTCCTGTATTCCCATACTCAACTGAACTTATTATAAAAATAAATTTCATATTATTGTAGGACTTTTTAAATTCCTGATCGTTAATAGTATCAGTTGTAATGAAACGTGACATCCATTGTTTAACATCTGTATCATTCACACCAAAAGGTGTGTTAGGACCCTTTTGTGCATCTCCTGGAAAACCATGCCCTTTATTTACATTAATAATTCCAGCTTTATTATTAAAAATAAAATAATCACTGCCTTTTAGATTTTTATATTGATCAAATCTAATAGGTTGCGTAAAGTTATTAGCTGTTAATAGGGTATCATGAGCCACCTTTAAGTCTTCAATTTTAGCCTTTTCATTTATGGTTCTAAAGGCAACCAGATAGAAAAATGAAATGCTAAAAATTATTATTAATATAATGATTGTAAAAGTTGTCCATATTCTCATGGTTAGAGATTTATATTTAAACTTCTTCATGCTTTATACACCAATTTATAGCCATAACCATATATTGTATCTATGGTAAACTTATCTAATTTCTTTCTGATTCTCCTTATGGTGTCATCAACCACTCTGTCTGATCCAAAGTAATCATCTCCCCAAACTGTATCTAATATTTGTTCTCTAGATACTAAATTATTTTTGTTTTCAATAAAATAATTTAGTAATTCAAATTCTTTGTTGGTTAATATAATCTCTTCTGATCCTAGAAAAACCGTTCTTTGTTTCTTGCTAATATTATAGCCTGCTATAGCTAAGTCAACGTTGGCTTGAAGGTTTATATTTTTATCTATATCATAAATTCTCTCTAAAAGTTTATTTGTTCTAATAATAAGTTCTCTAGGTAAAAATGGCTTTGATAAATAATCATCGCTACCTAGTTCCAGTCCAACAACTCTATCTAGTTCTTCATTTCTTGCAGACATAAAGATAACAGGTGTATTTTTATTATTATTTTTAATAGCTTTAATAATTTCATAGCCGTCGATATCCGGAAGCATTATGTCTAGTATCCAAAGATCTGGCATGTCTTTAATTCTTGCTATTGCAGAATTACCAGTTGAAAAAGTGGTTACTTCATAACCTTCACGTTGTAGGTATTTTTCTAGTAGAATATTTAAACTTTTTTCATCTTCTACAAGATATATCTTCATTGACAAGAGTAACACCCCCAGTTTATTAAGCGTTAAGACATATAAATACATCTTTTATTATATTCTATCATATAATTTTCAAAACATTTCAAAATATTTATGTGAACATTATGTGTTTTAAAATATGTTATAATATACATAACATATTTTAAAAAGGGGTTATGTAAATGAGTGTAGCGGATATCAAATACCATAAATTAATTGATGACATATTAAATGAAGGTTATTATGATCAAAATAGAACAGGGATGGCAACATATAAGCTTCCCCATCAGATAATGCAGTTTGATCTACAGAAGGAGTTTCCAATAATAACAACTAAATTTGTTGCCTTTAAAACTGCAGTTAAAGAACTTTTATGGATTTTTAAAGATCAGAGTAATGATGTATTAGCTCTTCAAGCACAAAATGTGCATATATGGGATGAATGGATGATGGAAGATGGGACTATAGGAACATCCTATGGGTTTGTGGTTGAAAAGTTTAAGCAAATCGATGAATTGATTAATACTTTAAAGAATAATCCTCAAGATCGTCGAATGATGATTAACCTATGGCAAATTCCTTACTTGAATACAGGTGCGCTGCACCCTTGCTGTTTTTTAACTATGTGGGATGTAACGGATGGTAGACTTAATTGTATGCTGGTGCAAAGGTCAGGAGATGCAGGGCTTGGAATACCCTTTAATACATGTCAATATGCTGTGCTAGTTCATTTAATTGCTCAAGCAGTTGGTTTAAAACCAGGGCTCTTTACACATGTAATTAACAATGCACATATATATGAAAATCATGTGGAGGGTTTAAAGCTTCAATTAACTAGAATTAATGATGCCTATGATGCCCCTAAACTTTGGATAAATCCTGAGATAAATAATTTTTATGAATTTACTCCTGAGGATATTAAGCTTATAGATTATAAATATCATGAAAAAATTCAAATGGAGGTAGCTATCTAATGCTTTCAATTATAGTAGCAGTTGCTGAAAATAATGTTATTGGAAAAGATAATGACCTTTTATGGCGATTATCTAATGATTTAAAGAACTTTAAAGAGATCACCATGGGTCATACCATAATTATGGGAAGAAAAACTTTTGAGTCTCTTCCTAAAATACTTCCCGGTAGGAAACATATTGTTTTAACAAGAAATAGTTCCTCTATAGCCCAAAGTGAAATGGTAGAGGTAGTTAATTCTGTTGAGGAATTACTCCAATCTCTTAATGAAGAAATTGAATACTTTGTAATTGGCGGAGGAGAAATCTATAAAGCACTTATGCCTTACAGTGAAAAGTTATATTTAACTAAGGTACAAAAGGTCTTTCAGGGAGATACCTATTTTCCTGAAATAGATAAGGGTCAATGGAAAGAAGTTTCTAAAATAGAGGGTGTTATAGACGAGAAAAACTCTATACCACATAACTTTCTTATTTTAGAAAGGATTAAATAAAATATTAATCTATAGTATAATATATATAGATTAAGTGGGGTGAAATACATGGCATATACTGCATTATATAGAGAATGGAGACCGCAGTCCTTTGAGGAAGTGGTTGGCCAGAAACAGGTAACTATAACTTTGAAAAATCAAATAAAAAGTAGTAGAATCGCTCATGCTTATCTATTGTGTGGAACAAGAGGTACAGGGAAAACTACTATCGCAAAAATTTTATCGAAAGCAGTTAATTGTCTAGATCTTCAAGATGGGGAACCTTGTAATGCCTGCGCCATGTGCCTGAAGGTAAACTCTGGCACCGCTATAGATGTAGTGGAAATGGACGCGGCTTCTCATCGAGGAATTGATAAAATGAGAGATATTATTGAAGATGTTCAATACTTACCTACAGAAGGTAAATATAAGGTTTATATAATTGACGAGGTTCATATGTTAACCGTTGAGGCCGTTAATGCCTTTTTAAAGACCTTAGAGGAACCTCCTAAAAATGTTATTTTTATTTTAGCAACTACTGATCCTCAAAAGTTGCCAATAACAATTCTTTCTAGATGTCAGCGCTTTAATTTTACTAGAATTAAAAATGATGAGATTTATGAAAGATTACTTAAAATAGTAAATAAACAAGGGGTTTTTGCGGATGATAATAGCTTAAACCTTATCAGTAGAATGTGTGATGGCGCAATGAGAGATGCTCTAAGTATTCTAGATCAAGCCATTTCTATGGGCGGTGGGAAGGTAGAATATGATCAGGTTATAAGTATGTTAGGACTTGTTACTAATGACAAGCTTTTAAGCTTATCAGAAGCTATCATTGAAAAAAATGTAGAAAAGTCTATGAAGTTAATAGAGGATATAGTTTTTGGTGGAAAAGATGTTTATGCATTAATCAGGGATATGGTGCTTCATATGAGAAATCTTATGATGGTTAAGGTCAGTAATAATCCTGAGGAAGTTGTAGACATGTCTAAGGAAAATATCGAATTAATAAAAAAACAATCTGAAAAGATAAGAATTGAAGAAATTATGAGAGATATAAGAATTCTTCAGGAAGCTGAAGAACAGTCAAAGTGGAGTAAACAAAGTAGAATCTACCTTGAACTTGCAGTTATAAAGATGTGCAAGATTCAGTATGATACCTCCACCGAGGTGTTACTCTCAAGAATTAATAAACTTGAGAAACTTATTAAGGATGGGGGTGTTAACTTATCATCAGAAAGAGTTATCACCCAAGAAGAAAAGAAGGATACTCAAATTACTCCTAAACAAAAGGTTATTAATAAGGTTAAGAGTGAAGTTATCCCTGAGGAAATTGGTGAAGAATCCTCTGTAACTCTTGATCAGGTTAAAAAATCTTGGAGAGACATATTAGAGATTTTTAAAACTCGTAGAATGATGAGTGTGTACGCTAGTTTGATAACTGGCGAGGTTGTAGGCTGTAGAAATGCAGTGGTTCAAATAAATTTTCCTGAACAATATTCCTTTAGTAAAAAAAGATTGGATAAGGATGAACCGAGACATCAAATAGAGGAAATATTCTCTGAAATTTTAAAGGAAAAAATAAGGATACACTTTACCATCGATAAAACTGAAGAAGCAACAACTATGATAGACCCTGAAAAGATTTTAATTGCTACCTTTGGAGAAGAATTAGTAGAAATATTAGATGAGTAATAAGATATGTAAAATCTTCTTTATTTAGTGTATAATAATTTTTATATAAAGAATAATTTAAATTTAAATGTATGAGATGAAAGGAAGTATAGTATTATGGCAAAAGGCGGATTCCCAGGAATGGGTGGAGGAAATATGAACAATCTTCTTAAACAAGCACAGAAGATGCAACAACAAATGGAGGAAAATCAAAAGGAATTAGCAAATAAGATATTTTCTGCAGCTGTAGGCGGTGGAGCTGTTGAAGCATTTGTTAATGGTAGCAAACAACTTGTGGACATTAAAATTAAGCCTGAAGTGGTTGATCCAGAAGATGTGGAAATGCTTCAAGATTTAATATTAAGTGCTTGTAATGAAGCTATGAAAAAAGCTGAAAGCGAATCTGAAAGTCAGATGAAAAAAGTAACTGGTGGAATGAATATGCCGGGCTTATTTTAATGAGGTGGATTTAAGTGGATTTTTATCCTGTAGCAATTGAAAAGCTTATAGAGGAGTTTGCAAAACTTCCAGGGATCGGACATAAAACAGCACAAAGATTAACTATACATGTGCTAAACTTGCCAAGTGATCAGGTTCAGGAATTTGCTAAGGCTCTTGTAAAGGCTAGAGGCACTATTAAATATTGCTCTATTTGTGGTAATTTTACAGATTCAGATCCCTGCGCTATTTGTAGCAACCCTAGTCGTGATAAAACAACTATATGTGTTATTGCAGAACCTAAGGATATAATGTCCTTAGAGCGAGTAAGGGAATTTAATGGAACATATCATGTGCTTCATGGAACTATTTCACCAATGGCTGGAAGAGGGCCAAATGATATTAAACTAAAAGAACTTGTTTCTAGAATGACCTCAGACATAAAGGAAGTAATTGTTGCAACTAACCCTAATGTAGAGGGTGAAGCTACAGCAATGTATATATCAAGAATTCTAAAGCCCTTAGGAGTAAAAGTAACTAGAATAGCTCACGGTATTCCAGTTGGTGGAGACTTAGAGTATGCTGATGAGGTTACCTTATCAAAGGCTCTTGAAGGTCGAAGAGAAATATAGTTCGTTAAAGAAGACAACCTCAAAATAATTAATTTTATTTTGAGGTTGTCTCTTTTTTTCTTTAGGTATATAAAAATTGGTAAATAACTATAGATATTACTCTCATTTTCAAGTATAATTAGCAATATAAACGCGCGTTCACGTTCTGAATATATTAAAAGAGTGAATATTGCAGTATTTTGGCGTCATCTGAAATAAAATTAAAACATATTAATTATTCAATGGGAGGATTATTAAAATGATTTGTTCTAAGTTTAAAAGCATATTTTCTATTTTAGCTATTATTTCATTAATAGTGGGTTTATCTTCTGGATGTGGTATTTTCCCTAAGGAAGAAACCGCTTTAGCACCACCCCTTATAGCACCTAAAAAACAAGAATATAAACTTTACAAGATTAGTAAGGGTACAATTGAAAAGAAATTTACAGGAAATGGGACATTAATATCAGCAGCACTAAACTCAGTCTATTTTAAGGATAATTCAAAGCGAGTTAAACATATTAATGTGAAAGTCGGAGATATTGTTAAGAAAGGTGACATTTTAGTGGAGACTGAAGCTGGTAATATCGATACTCAAGTGAAAATTCAAGCATATAATGTTCAACTTAATGAAATCGACTACAATGACATTAAAGGTAAAGCTGGGGCAAGTCCAAGTGATCTTGAGAAGCTTAGATTAAGATTACTCATTGAGAAAACTAAATTAGATGATTTGAGAGGTCAACAGCAATCATCAAGATTAATTTCCCCTATTAGTGGACAAGTTATTTTTGTGGAAAATATTAAAGATGGAGAAAATGTGGATCCGTATAAAACCATAGTTACAGTGGGTGATCCTAAAAATCTTATGGTATATTGTAACTCAAAAGATATACAGAATCTAAATATAGGGATGAAAGCAAAGGTAAACGTAAATGATCAAAAACTAGAGGGCGTTATAATATCAACCCCTGCCAGTTCTCAACTGACAAAAGATGAAACAGCTAAAAATGGAGTGAGTATAAGGTTTATAAACATGCCAACCGGAGTCAAGATAGGAGATTTTGCTAATATTGAAGTTGCCCTTGAGACTAAGAATAATACATTAGTAATACCTAAGAATGCAGTGAAGGTTTTTTCCAATACAAGATCAGTAGAGACTTGGGATGGAACTAGTAAAAAAGAACTAACTGTGGAAACTGGTATTGAGACACCTGCTCAAATTGAAATAATCTCTGGTGTGAATGAAGGACAAAATATAATCGTGAATTAGGAAGGGATATATTATGACACTCTTAAGAATGATTCTGAGGAAAATGGTGAAAAATAGAGTCTTTGTTTTCTTTCTTGCCATAGGGCTTTTAATTTCGGCAGCACTATTAAGCTCAATTCCTATGTATACGGATGGGGCTCTTCAAAGACTTTTAATAAAGGATATGGAAAGTTTTCAGGTTAAGCAAGATAAGTTTCCAGGCACATTTATGATTTCTTATTACCCCAGTGATGTGGACTTAGATTCTGCAATTAATGCAATTAATAAAATTGATAAATCTATGTTTACGTATGAAAGTGTTAATACTGCATATATGCAAAGATTAAAAGAATTTAATGAGTTAGATAAATATTCTAAAGAGAATATATCGTCAAAACTAGGCATTAAAATGAAGGTTAATTTTGCGAACTACTCAACAGATCCAAGAACCTTAGTCCGGGACAATTTTAAACAAGGTGATAGCCAAGTAAATAGCTTTTCTAAATTAGAATCCTTCACTGGTTTTAATGAACATATAAAAATTTTAGATGGAAGGTTTCCGGTTAAAACTAGTGATGGAGTTTATGAGGTTTTAGTATCAGATTTAGCCCTAAATAAGTTAAATGTAACCTTGGGAAAGGTATATATTCTGGGGGATCCAAGAAAGTTTGGATTTGGGAGTATTAAAGTGAAGCCAGTGGGTACCTATGATATTTTGGAACTGAAGGATCCTTATTGGGCTTACGTAAAACCTATATCTCTGGAAGAAAGTATGATTTTAGATGAAGCTACTATGTTGAATGATTTAATTAAAAAGGGTCCCACGCAAGTAAAAAAAGCCACATGGTTTTATGCTATTGATTATCATTCCATAACTATAAACAAACTTGATGATTTTGTAAGAAATATACAAAATATAAATAGTGGACTTCATGATATTGACAAGGAGATAGTTGTTGAAGTTCCAGTACTTAGTATACTTGGACAATATGTAGATAAAAAGCAACAAATTATCAATATGATGTGGTCTTTAAATGTTCCTGTAATTGTAATACTCTGCCTTTATATGTTCATGATTTCGGGACTTATAATCGAGAGGGAGAGAAACGAAATTGCACTATTATCAAGTAGAGGTGCAGAAAAATATCAAGTTGTTTTTGGGTACTTTGTAGAAGGGGTTTTCCTTAGTATTATGGCTATTATAATTGGGCCCTTTCTAGGTTATTTTATTTGTAAACTTTTAGGTGCATCCAGTGGGTTTCTTGAGTTCGTAGATAGAAAACCACTAGATACAAGTATTAATTTGGTTTCTTATCTCTATGTCCTAATATCCATATTTGTATTTATGACTACATTAATTATTCCGGCATATAAAGCAAATAAAACAAATATTGTAGGCTATAAGCAAAGAATCGGTAGAAGGTCAGGGCAGCCTCTTTGGGAGAAATTCTTCTTTGATTTTTTATTACTTGCAATAGCAGGGTATGGTTACTATAACTTTATTCAAAGGCAAAATATTATTAAAAACACTGGAATTTCAGCGCTTGATATGAGTATTGACCCCTTATTTTTTATAGTCCCTGTACTTTTTATAATCGGGGTGGGACTTTTATTTTTAAGAATATATCCTTTTATAATTAAGCTAATTTATTTCATGGGAAAAAAGTTTTGGCCACCATCTCTCTATACGGCATTGATTCAAGTTGGAAGGTCAACAAGAAGTTATGATTTCTTAATGATATTTTTGATGTTGACTCTATCTGTAGGCATATTTAGTGCAAATTCTGCTAGAACTATTAATAAAAATGCTGAAGAAAAGATTATGTATACTAATGGAGCCCACATTGTAATTGATAATACTTGGGTTGCAAAAAATCCCTCACTTGGAGGTGCAGTGGCAATACCAGTAGTTAGTCCAAAGGAAAGTGATACTATCCAAAACAATAAAATATTGTATTATGAACCTTCTTTCAATCCGTATACAAACTTAAATGGAGTAGAACATGCTACAAAGGTATTTACAAATGATAAAGTAGGAATGGGCATCAATGGAAAAAAATTCGAAGGTATAAATATAATGGCCATTGATCCTTATGATTTTGGCCAAGTTGCTTGGTTTAGAGATGGACTAATGCCTCATCATATTAATGAATATCTAAATTTATTATCTGGAGAACCTAGTGCCTGCTTGATTTCAAAATCTATAAGTAAAAACTGTAATATAAATGTAGGTGATAATATAGTGGCTGATTGGAACGAAAATAAAGGCGTAATATTTAATGTTTACGGCATTATAGATTACTGGCCAACTTTTAATCCTAATGAACTAGCAAATGGTCAGGCGGGTAAAAGCTTTAAAGAACCTATGTTAATAGTGAGTAACTTGTCCTATGTTCAAAGCAACATTGGTGTTGAACCCTATAAGGTTTGGCTTAAGATGAAACCTAATGCTACCAGTAAAATAGTATATGATAGTTTAAAAGTAAACAAACTCATACCTGATAAGCTTTCTGATTCAAAGCAAGAAATCATAAAACTTAAAAATGATCCCTTTGAACTTGCAATAAATGGGTCCTTAACAATGGGTTTTATTATATGTGGAATAATTTGCTTTATGGGATTTGTTTTGTATTGGGTGTTATCACTTAAAGCTAGATCTCTTCAATTTGGAGTTTTAAGGGCAATGGGGCTTACTTCTCTTCAGTTAAAAATTATGATTATGTGGGAACAATTATTAACTTCTGGGATTGCAATGCTTTTGGGAGTTATTATAGGTTTTGTAACAAGTAATGTCTTTGTACCATTTTTCCAATTAACCTTTAGTGGGAATTCACAGGTTCCTCCCTTTAGAGTAATTTCTTATGCTAGTGATATGGTTAAAGTATATTCTTTTATTGGATTCACAGTTGTTTTAGGTTTAGGTGTATTAATTTATATGCTTTCAAAGATTAAAATAAGTAATGTAATAAAGTTAGGAGAGGATTAGTATGGCTCCAATTATAACTGCTGAAGGCGTGAATCGTGAGTTTAAAACTGGTAAAGATATTATTTATGCGCTAAGAGAAGTTACCTTAAGTATAGAAACTAATACCTTAACAATACTTAGGGGACGTTCTGGTTCAGGAAAAACTACCTTAATTAATGTACTAGGCGCTTTAGATAAACCTACAGGAGGTAAAGTGTTTTTTAATAAAGTCGAAATTACAAATCTTACTGAGGGTGTGCAAGATAAATTAAGAAGAGATTCAATGGGCTTTGTATTTCAATCTTTTGCTTTAATTTCTTTAATGTCTGCCTATGAAAATGTTGAGCTCCCATTAAGGTTACTTGGGATAAAACCTAAGGAACGAAGAGCGCGAGTAGAGGAGTGTCTAGCTAAGGTTGGACTTCATAAAAGGATGAATCATAGACCTAGTGAATTATCAGGAGGAGAACAGCAAAGGGTAGCCATAGCAAGAGCTATTGTCCATAGACCTAAAGTTGTGTTTGCAGATGAACCTACAGCAGAGCTTGATACTCATATGGCTATTCAAGTTATGAAGTTATTTAGAGAACTAGTAGAAAATGAAGGTATTACAGTGGTAATGACTACTCATGATCCAAACATGATGGAGTTAGCGGATCAAGTTTATACTCTTGAGGATGGACAAATTATTGATAATTATAGTTTATAGGGGAGGCAATCTGCAGTGGTAATCTGTGATAATCTTGTTAAAATATTTAAAACTGGAGAAATTGAAGTAGTAGCTCTTCAAGGTCTGGACCTTACAGTAGAAGACGGAGAGTTCATGGCCATAATTGGCAGCAGTGGAAGTGGAAAATCTACCTTACTAAATATGTTGGGTGGACTTGATAGGCCTTCTGCAGGTACATTAGTTGTGGATGGAAAGGATCTTTTAAAGGCTAATGAGAAACAAATGATAAGGTATAGAAGGGAAACTGTAGGCTTCATGTGGCAAAATAATGCAAGAAATTTAATTCCATATTTGACTGCAGTGGAAAATGTAGAATTGCCAATGTTTCTTACAGGGAAAGTAGATAGAAATAGGGCTTTAGATTTGTTAGATGCAGTTGGAATGTTGCATAGAAAAAATAGTAGACTTAATCAACTATCCGGAGGAGAACAGCAGAGAATTACTATGGCTATTGCTTTAGCAAATAAACCTAAATTACTCTTAGCAGACGAACCAACTGGTGCAGTTGATTCTAAAACCTCGGATATGGTTATGGACGTATTTAGAGATTTAAATAAAAATATGGGTGTGACAATTATAATCGTTACACATGATTTAAGACTTTCGAAAAAAGTAAATCGTGTAGTTGCAATAAGAGATGGTCGTACAAGCAGCGAATTTATCAGAAAATCCTATAAAGAAGAACTTGAGGGTACAGAGAATAATTTTGTGGAAGAGGTAGAAAAAGAAGAGCTTGTGGTAGTAGATAAAGCTGGCAGACTCCAAATACCTAAAGAATATCTTGAAAAATTAGGGCTGACGGGTAAGAACAAATTAAAAGTAGAGATGGAAAACGGACAAATAATAATTAAATTACCTTTACAGCATAAGAGGTTATGAATACATTTTTAAAACAAATCTGAAAAGGTATATAAAAACCTAAAAACGCGCGTTAATTAAATGTAATGTAAGGGATAGGGCTAATTTAAGCTATTATGATAATTGATAAATTTAAACATTTTATATAAAATAGAGTAGTACCAATATAGGGAGGGGCAAAACAATGAAATTTGGATATTTTGATGATTTTAAAAGGGAATATGTTATTACTACACCAAAGACTCCGTATCCATGGATTAATTATCTTGGAACAGAGGACTTTTTCTCACTAGTTTCAAACACTGGTGGAGGTTATTGTTTTTATAAGGATGCACGACTACGAAGACTAACTAGATATAGGTATAACAGTGCACCTGTTGATAATGGGGGAAGGTATTATTATATAAATGATGGTGGAGACGTGTGGACCCCAGGATGTATGCCAGTAAAAGCAGAATTAGATTCTTATGAATGTAGACATGGACTTGGATACACTAAGATTAAAAGTGAAAGAAATGGTATTGAAGTAGAACAATTAATGTTTGTACCTTTAGAGTATAAGGGCGAAGTTAATAGACTTAAAATAAAGAACACTTCAAGTTATCCTAAGGAAATTACTATTTTTTCATTTATTGAATTCTGTTTATGGAATGCTTATGACGATATGACTAACTTTCAGAGGAACTTTAGTACTGGTGAAGTTGAAATAGATAATTCTGTGATTTATCATAAGACGGAATATAGAGAAAGACGTAATCATTATTCATTTTATTCAGCTAATACAGAGATAGATGGCTTTGATAGCGATAGAGAGTCCTTTCTAGGATTATATAATGGATTTGATTCACCACAAGCAGTTATGCAGGGTAAATCTAATAACTCAGTTGCTAGTGGATGGTCCCCTGTAGCTTCTCACAGTAAAGTATTAACACTTAAGCCGGGTGAAGAGACAAGCTTAATTTTTATAATTGGATATGTAGAAAATGAAGAAGCTGAAAAGTGGGAAAGTCCTGGTATTATTAATAAGGCAAAGGCCAAAGTTATGATGGATAGCTATAGTACTGACCTTCAAGTAGAAGCAGGATTACAAGCCTTAAGTAAATATTGGCTAAACTTATTGTCAAAATATAATATAAATAGTACAGATGATAAGTTAAACCGTATGGTGAATATATGGAACCCTTATCAGTGTATGGTAACCTTTAATATGTCTAGAAGCGCATCCTATTTTGAGTCTGGAATTGGAAGAGGCATGGGCTTTAGAGATTCTAATCAGGATTTACTTGGATTTGTGCATCAAATTCCTGAAAGAGCAAGAGAGAGGATATTAGATATAGCCGCTACACAATTTGAAGATGGTGGGGCATATCATCAATATCAACCTTTAACTAAGAAGGGAAACTTTGAAGTTGGAGGAGGTTTTAATGATGATCCATTATGGCTAATCTTAGGAACCGCTGCCTATATAAAAGAAACAGGGGATTTTAATATATTAAATGAACACGTGTCTTTCAACTGTGATGTCAATATAAAAGATACACTTATGGAGCATTTAAAACGTTCGTTTTATCATGTTATAAACAATCTGGGACCTAACGGACTTCCTTTAATCGGAAGGGCTGACTGGAACGATTGTTTAAACCTTAATTGTTTCTCATCAGAGCCCGATGAGTCTTTTCAAACCTTTGGAGATCCAGATGGAAGGGTTGCAGAATCTGTTCTTATAGCAGGAATGTTTGTATTTATTGGACCAGAATATGTAGAGTTATGCAAGAGAAGTGGATTAAAGGATGATGCTATAATGGCCCAGGGGCACATTGACCAAATGAGAAAAGTCGTTATAGAAAAAGGGTTTGATGGAGATTGGTTTTTAAGAGCTTATGATGCCTTTGGAAATAAAATAGGCAGTAAAGAAAATACAGAAGGTCAGATATATATAGAATCCCAAGGTTTCTGCGTAATGGCAGGTATTGGCGTTGAAGAAGGCTTAGCATTAAAGGCCTTAGATTCTGTAAAGGAAAGATTAGATACTAAATATGGTATAGTGCTTCAATCCCCATCCTATAGCAAATATCATCTAAATATAGGTGAGATTAGCTCGTATCCACCAGGATATAAGGAGAATGGAGGTATTTTCTGTCACAATAACCCATGGATCATGATAGCTGAAACGGTTTTAGGTAGAGGAGATAGGGCTTTTGAGGTATATAAAAAGATTGCGCCTGCATATGTTGAGGAAATAAGCGAAATTCATAGAACAGAACCTTATGTTTATTCACAGATGGTAGCAGGAAAAGATGCAATAAGACATGGAGAGGCTAAAAATTCTTGGCTTACAGGAACAGCAGCATGGAATTACTTTGCAATTACTCAATGGATACTGGGAATTAAACCTGAATACGATGGACTTAGCATTGAACCGTGTATCCCAACAGAGTGGGATGGCTTCGAAATTATAAGAGTTTATAGAGGTGATACCTATAATATTAAGATTATAAATTCAGAGCATGTTTCTAAGGGTGTAAAGTCAATTAAAGTAGATGGGATAATTATTAATCAAAAGTTACTTCCCCTGTTTGGAGATGGCTGTGAACATAAGGTAGAGGTAATTTTGGGCATCTAAGTTTTTTAGGGGAGGACGATATAAATGGAAAGTAAATTTTATAATACTCATCATAGTGCTTTTGGTTCTTACTTTAGTTTTATCATGGGAAAAGAAGGTGCTAAGGGTGGTTTTGTTCTAAACGATGTTAAGTCACCCAATAATAATATATATATTGGGTATAAGAAAAAAAATGAGAACCTAAATTTGATGCCATACTTCGAAAGAAGAGAGCGTCAAGAGGATCAATTTGTTATAAATGAAGTCCCTACTTCAAATGAAAAAGTAGGGACGGTTCAAGTAATTAATGAGGAGTCCATCTCAAGAGAGTTAAACTGGGCTTCAGATACTTTTAAAACTGGGGATTTGGAGTTTAAGCTAATTACTGCATTTAAAGAAGTAAAAAATCCAGCGGAAATGACTGATAATGAAATTAAATTAGCTTTACTACCAGCAATTTTTGGAGAAATTAGTTTTGATAATACTTCTGGTGATGAGGAGGTCTTATTAGTTTTTGGTGTGGAAGGAGTAGGAAGACTTCTTTCTGAAACCACTAACAATGAATTATTAGGTGGTGCAAGAGATAGACGATTTGGCTTCGCTTGTAGAAGCGAAGACTCTATTGAAGAATCAATAGGGTGGGCAGTACCTGATTACATTGCTAAGGGTGAGAGGAGTTCTAATAAGCTTGGAACTGAGGTAGCTTTGACTATGAAGGTACCAGCAGGTACTAAAAAAAGCTTTGTCATAGCTTTAGCTGCATATCGTGAAGGCTGCATAACAAGTGGAATGGATGCTAGTTTCGGATATGCTAAATACTTTAAAAACCTTGAGGAGGTATTGGAATTTGCTTTAGAAAAACAGGATCTGTTTTTTTCGGAGGCTGAAACTAGAGATAATGAATTGTTAGCTAGTGGCCTTAACGAATACCGTAGGTTTAATGTTTCCCAAGCAACCCATTCATATTATGCAAATACAGAGTTACTTATAAACAACAAAAATGAATATGTATGGGTAGTTAATGAAGGTGAATATCTAATGATGAATACCTTTGACCTCACTATTGATCAAATGTTTCTAGAACTTAAATTCCATCCTTGGACTGTAAAAAACAATCTAGATTTATATTTAAGTAGATATTCTTATATAGATAGTGTTAAGGACATTCATGGTAATAATTATAAAGGTGGTATTTCTTTTACTCATGATATGGGAATTGGCGATATGTTTTCACCAAAAGAATATTCATCCTATGAAAGGGAGAATATTTCAGGATGTTTTAGCTATATGACGTCTGAACAGCTACTAAATTGGATTTTGTGCGGAAGTTGTTATGGTATTAATAATGATTATAAATGGTTAGTTAACAATAAAGAGATTTTTGTTAAGTGCTTGGAATCGCTAAAGGCAAGAGCACTTAATGAAACTGGAATAATTGATACAGATAGTTTAAGGTGTAAAGCGGGTACTGAAATAACGACTTATGATAGTTTAGATATTAGCCTAGGTCAATCTAGAAATAATTTGTATTTAGGAGTTAAAACTTGGGCTGCATATGTTTGCCTTCAAAATGTTTTTCAAAAATTGGATATGAAGGCTCAAGCAGATAATTCATGTGAACTTTCTTTTAAGGTTGCCCATGAAATTAGTAGTAAGTTTGATGAGGAAAAGGGGTTCATTCCAGCAGTTTTTGAAAATGGCAATAATTCTGCAATTATACCTGCTGTGGAAGGTCTAATTTATCCTTTTATTATAAATGATTTAGATGCAGTAGATGAAAATGGAAGATTTAAAGCTTTTATAAATATATTAACAAAACATACAGACTCAATTTTAAAACCAGGAATTTGTATAGATAGTACCTCTGGTGGTTGGAAGTTATCCTCTACAAGTAATAATACTTGGCTTAGTAAAATTTTTCTTTGTCAGGTGGTGATTCAAAAGGTATTAAAAATGGACTATAAAGAGCAATGGGCTAAATGGGATGAAATCCACGCGGAGTGGTTAACTAATAGTTGCAGTGAACTTTGTGCTGTGGATCAGGTCTATAGCGAAGATGGAAGAGCTAGAGGTAGTAGGCTTTATCCGAGATTAGTTACAAATATTTTATGGCTATAAATAGTTTTAAGTAAGAACTCAACTTAAGGTAATACTCTCTGTGCTAAGAAATACTAGAATTTATTGGTACAGGGAGCATTATACCAGCAGCTAATATCATGGACTAATAGAGGAGGAACAATATGAAAACGATTACAAAGAAAAAACGTAAAAGCTCTCTTAAGGTGAGTGTTAAGTTAACAATGTCATATTTAATTTTAATTATGTTTATGGGTGCCATTGGGTATATAGAAATATATAATTTAAACAAGGTAAATAGTAGTACTAAAGAGATGTATAATGTCAGGGAGATTAGCAACTATTAGTTCATCCACAAATTATATAGCAAGAGGTGTAGCTACAGGTAAAATAAATATATAAGTAACTATAAAAATAGTATACATAAATTCTATATTTATGGTTAATCTAAATATAGAATTCTTAAAGTAGGTGATATTGTGAAGATAACTATAGGAAAAGCAGCAAAGGAAGCGGGCGTAACAGTAGAGACATTAAGATCTTGGGAAAAAGCAGGAAAGATAAAGTCAGAGCGCACCAAGGGTAATCATCGTAGATATGAAATAGAGGAAATCGAAAGCTTTGCAAATAGAGATAGAAAAGCAGAAAAGGTTACAGCAATATATATAAGGGTATCTACGCCTGCAAGAAAAAATGACTTGGAAATTCAAAAACAAGTATTACAACTTTACTGCGCATCTAAGGGCTGGAAATATAAAATAGTTGAGGATATTGGTTCTGGATTAAATTACAATAAAAAAGGTTTACTAGAGTTAATTAAGCTAATCGAAAGTAATCAAATAGAGCGAATCGTATTGAATTATAAAGATAGGTTATTACGTTTCGGTAGTGAAATTATATTTGAGATTTGTAAGTATCACGGTGTTGAAACTGTAATCATCAATGAAGATGAAATAAAGACATATGAAGAAGAGTTAGTTCAAGATGTTCTATCTATTATAACTGTATTTTCATCTAAACTCTATGGAAGCCGAAGTCATAAGAATAAGACCGTGGTAGCTACT
>JACMJL010000184.1 GCA_014380625.1 Clostridiaceae bacterium | reverse complement strand
GTATTCATGTGTTCCGTTGAATGGTATCTATGACCACTTTTTGCAATATGATGTGGTTTTAAGACTCCATTCCTATCCCAATTCCTTATAGTTTGACCAGTTTTGCCTATTACCTTTGAAAATTCTCCAACAGCATAATACTTCATATTTATCACCCTAAATAAATTATGTCCTGATATGCCTATAAAAATTCAGTATTTATTTATATATCTTTATAATTATATTTCAACAGTTGTTAACCTCCAAAACTCAATAACTTACGAACCTATATTCTGATTATTGACATAGTTTCAGATTTTAAACATGAACTTCAAATTTTTAATTTTATAAAACCACTGTAAAATACTCATCCTCTAAATTAATTAACAGAGCACATGAATACAAAAAAGTACCCTGCAAGGTGAACACAGCATTTTTTCTGTATCCATCTTACAGGGTATAGTCTATTTCTTTTATTCTTATATTTGATTACCATTAAAGGAACCTTCAAGGGATATATTAGGATTAAATACATGTTCTACTCTAGGTAAGGATATTCCCAAAGTTTCCCTAAGAACGTCCTCTACTGTTTCTACTGTTATAATAGTTAGCTGACGCTTAACCTCTTCAGGCACGTCCTTAAGGTCAATTAAATTATCTTTTGGAATTAATATCTTTGTTATTCCAGCTCTTTGCGCTCCCAGTAACTTTTCCTTAAGTCCTCCTATTGGAAGTACTGCTCCTCTTAGGGTAATTTCTCCTGTCATTGCAAGCTTTGAATCCACCTTTATTCCTGTAACAAGGGACGCAAGTGCAGTAAACAAGGTAATTCCAGCTGAAGGACCATCTTTAGGCGTAGACCCTGAGGGAACATGAATATGAAGATCTCTTTCCTTAAAGTTTATAGCATTCATTGGTAACCTTGACTTCAATAAGCTTAATGAAATCTTTGCTGATTCTTTCATCACATCTCCTAGTTGTCCAGTTAAGGTCACTTGCCCACTTCCTAGCATATCTGTAGCCTCAATGAATAGTATCTCTCCACCCACAGCTGTCCACGCTAATCCTGTAACAACTCCTGGTGGGTTGTCCTGTTGAGCCTTATCATGACTTGAAACCTTTCTTCCAAGTAAATCATCTAACTGCTCCACAGTAACTTTAAATGGCAACTCCACCTTATTAGATACAATTTTCTCTGAGGTTACTCTCGCAAGGGTAGCCAACTGCTTTTTAAGTCCTCTAACACCAGCTTCTAGAGTATACTCACTAATTATCTTCTGTAAAGCTTCATCTTCAATAACTAACTGATCCTTATTAAGTCCATGTTCCTCAAGTATTGAAGGTATTAAGTGATTTTTACCAATATGAAATTTTTCATTCATTGTATAACTAGATATCGGGATTATTTCCATTCTATCTAATAGAGGTCTAGGAATACTGTCTAGGGAGTTAGCTGTAGCTATAAAGAATACTTCAGACAGATCATAAGGTAAATCTAAATAATGATCTGTGAAACTATTGTTTTGCTCAGGATCTAGTACCTCAAGTAATGCACTGGCTGGGTCTCCGTTATAACCTGTCATCAGTTTGTCCACTTCATCTAAAACCATAACTGGATTTATTTCACCAGCCTTCTTAATACTTTGAAGAATTCTTCCTGGCATCGCACCTATATAAGTTCTTCTATGACCTCTAATTTCAGCCTCATCACGTATACCGCCTAAACTCAAGCGTATATATTTTCTATCAAGAGCCTGCGCAATACTTTTACCTAAACTTGTCTTCCCTGTTCCAGGCGGTCCCACTAGTAATAAAATAGAGCCTTTTTTATCCTTTTTAAGCTGCATAACGGCTAAATGTTGTATTATTCTATCCTTAACTTTTTCAAGTCCATAATGCTGTTCATCCAGGATACGTCTTGCTTCGCCCAGATTAATTGCTTTATTTTCACTCTTTTTCCAAGGAAGCTGAACTAATAGATCCAAATAATTTCGAATAATATTATAATCAGAACTACTTGGACTTTGGCTTTCTAGCTTTTCTAATTCATCTAAAGCCGCCTCTTTTATTTCAATTGGCATTCCAGCCTTTTCAATCCTATTTAAATAGTCTTTGTCCTTTTTGCCGCTCTCACTTTTCCCTTCATTTAATTCACTTTGAATAGCTTTCAACTGTTCTCTTAGTACTGATTCTCTATAGCTTTTATTAGCTTTTTCAGTGAACTTCTCTGCCATCTCAAATTGCAATTTTAGAGCTTCCTTTTGCTTTAAGAGGTAATCCATAAACTTAAGACTTCTCTCTTTTAGAGATTGAGTGTCAATTAATTCATATTTTTCCTCATTTGAAAGTGGCATAAATTGAGTAAGATGACCAATGAGTTTATTTAAATCCTTTTGATCCTCTATCATTTTCATAAACTGCTCTGAGCCCTTGAAATTTTTACTAACCTCACGAGTAACCTTTTTTACATACTCTAGCATTTCTTCCTGGCTCTTTTCTGTAAGGTCGATAATATCCGGTGCAATTTCAAATTCTACAGTGATAAAATTATTTCCAATATTAAGTGACTTTATTTCTACCCTATCTAACACTTTAATTTTTACATTGTATCCTTTATCTGTTTTTTCAACTTCGTTTACGTGAAAGGTAACTCCCACTCTATGAAAGTCTTCTTCCTTCAACTGACTTTGATTAAAGTTTTGCTTTAAAGGTAACGCAATGCTAAATTGCTCTTCCTTAGATAAATTTTGAAGTTCTTCTTCACTAATCTTATTTAATCTTAAGGTATAAATCATTCCCGGTAATAGAACTATATCTGATACAGGAATCACCATTCCTTCTTTATTTTTCTTATCTAAATTCATCATCATAATCATCCTTTCTTTTAATGGGTATTCATAAGTGAATGTTCGTTTAACCATTTATTAAATAATAGCGAGACTTTTTGCATCTCGCATTAATAATAAATTTCTTCTAACTATACTAGCAAAGCATCCTGTATAATCATAATCATTTCTTTTAGTAACTCAGCTTGTTCAACTTCTTCGATACATTGTTGAATAGCAATAGACTTTATAGGATAAAATATTATAGCTATTAAATTATCGTTTTTAAAATTCTTAAAAACTTTTTTCTCTTTCATCTCTTCTAGAAGTATAATCAAATTATTTATACCCCTCCGCTCTGAACATTGACTAGCTAAAGCTGGGCAACTTGAAAATTGATCTACAAAATGAAAAATTTCTCCATGCTCTTGGATGTAAGTATAATACCCTCTAACAAGTATTTCAATAAGTTGTTGTCCATCCATGCCATTATTAAGCTTGCTAAGTAAATAATCAAAGATTTCTTCAGAATACTCAAGATATATATCCTGCAGCATAACCTCTTTATTCTCATAATATATATAAACAGTGGCTGGTGATACCCCTGCTGCTTTAGCAATCTTTGAAATAGAAGTGCCATGAAAACCCTCTTCAAGTATTAACTTAATCACTGCTTCTTTTATACTTTTTTCCTTTTCATCATCTTTTCTTCTCAATTTGATCACCTCTATTATTCTATAATAAACGACCATTCATTTATTGTCAATAGGTTGTCTTATTTTCATATCCCCTGGGTGTTATCATCTTCCCATCTTTTATAAAGGTTTTACTATTACCTATAATTACTATGGAAAACATATCTACAATATTTTCATTTAGGGAATTTAGAGTAACTAAATTTATCTCTTCCCCTTCTCTTAGAGCATTTTTCACTATTCCTACAGGTGTGGATCCAGCTCTATACATCCTTATAATATCTACACATTCTCTAAGATAATTTGATCTTCCTTTGCTTCTTGGATTATAAAGCGAGATAACAAAATCTCCCTGTGCCGCTAGTTCTACCCTCTTTTTAATTAGGTCATAGGGTGTCATAAGATCACTAAGACTTATGTTGCAATTGTCATGCATCAAAGGAGCACCTAAAAGAGATCCGGCTGCAGAAGATGCCGTAACCCCTGGAACTACCTCTACCTCTTCATCTTTTTTTAATTCAAGAATAAGTCCAGCCATGCCATAAATTCCTGCATCTCCTGTACTGATAATGCATACTATTTTGTCTTTGGAAAGCCTTAGTGCGGCTTCACATCTTTCCACTTCTCCCATCATTCCAGTAGAATATATTTCTTTATCACCTAATAATGGTTTTATAAATTCTATATACTTGGTATATCCTACAATAATTTCACTTTCAGCAATTACCCTATGAGCCTTTACTGTCATATGCTCAACACCTCCAGGTCCTATTCCTACTACATATAGTTTTCCCAAAGCCTTCACCATCCTTAATATAAATTATTTTTTCTTATGTAACTTACTAATTCTTTCTCACTATAAAATATATTTTTAAACTGTTCTTTCTTTCTCTCTATAACAAATATATATATGTTCTCGTGTAAAGCGGCCTTAATTTTTTCCTCAGTGCCACCCAAAATCCCACTATCCTTAAGAATTATTCCCTTTGCCTTATATTGTTTTATAAAGCCAAGGTTTAGTTCATAGCCAATAGGTCCTTTAATTGCAATAATATCTTCGATCGCTACCCCTAAATCAAGACACTCTTTAATTACTGCACTTGATGGAAGTACTCTATGGACAATCCTATTTAAAAGTTTCCAAGACATAATTTTATCGATGTTTTTACTTCCTGTTGTATTAAGAATGACACCATCTCTACCTTCAAGTTCTTTAATACTTATAATCTTATCTATAAGTTCCTCATAACTGTTAGCAGAAATGAATTTATTACTATTTATGTATTTATCACTAATAGAAGGTCTCTCATATCTCAAATACTCTATTTGCATATCTTCACAGACCTTTTTACAGTTACTAGTTATCTCCGTAGCGTAGGGGTGAGATGCATCCACTAAAGTGCTAATTGCTTGTTTCATAAATAAATCTTTTAAGCCATCTATATCAAGAGGTTTAGTATTTAAAGTCTTATACTTATACTCCTTAAGAATATCACCACCATAGGCTGTGGCAGTTGTTATCAAAATATCCTCTGTAAATTCATTTAATAAAGAAAGTATATTCTTTCCCTCAGAAGTTCCCAGAATTAAACCTATCATGATAATTCCTCCTTATACCTTCCAATACAAATTGTCATTCCCTCTATATTAAGCTTTGCAGATAATAGCTCCCCTCCGCTTAATTCCACACAAGGCTCACACACTACTCTAACACCTATAGTCTTTTCAACAAAATCACTGCCAATATATTTATGTTGAACTTCCTTTACTTCATTAATTCCCCAGATTTCAACCTCACATTTTAAAGCCTGTGAAAGGTTAAGGATTGCCCTTTCATCTCTCTTTACCTCAACTGTAGAAATACATTTGATTGCCTGTTTATCAATATTGTATTCCCTAAGAACTTCACAAACCTGGTTTAACATTTTTTCACTATCATAATTTTTTTTGCACCCAATTCCAAGTATTATGTTTTTTCTTATAAGTTTCAATACTTGGCTATTGGAAAGGTTTATTTTATCTTTATTAGTGACACATACTAACCCCTCATAGGTATTTAAGTTAGTAGCTTCATAACCCACAGGCAGTTTTATTCTTGTTTCCTCATCTAAGAAGCCCACTTTTTTACCTGCTACCAATAAGGCGGCAATAGATTTGACTTTTGTTAAATCTTGAATTTCTAACCCATTTTCCTTTGCCAATAAATCAGGAGCAAGAAATCCTAGGTTATCTGAAGCAGTGGTTATTATGGGCATAGCCCCTATGCTTTTAGCAATTTCTAAGGTTAATTTGTTTGCTCCACCTAAATGTCCACTTAGTAAACTTATAGCAAACCTTCCAGTGCAATCAATAACAATTACTGCTGGATCAATAACTTTGCTTTTTATATAAGGAGCTATACTTCTTACTGCAATTCCTGTTGAAGTAACATATATTACAGCCTCATAGTCCTCCATGCATAGTTTGCTTATAGAGTTTATATCAAAGCCTTCAGTGTTGCTTTTAGAAAATAAATCTATACTATAACTTAAACTTATTTTTTCAGCTACAGAGTCGCCCTGCTCCGTAACACTAATGACAGCAATCCTCATCATACTCCTTTTCTAAACATATGAGTAAAACTTTTATCATAGAGTAAACTCTTATCATACTCACAATCTATAAAATCTCCCACTAAAATCTGAGCGCATTTCGTTATATTTGCTTTCTTTACTTTTTCAGAAATGTCATCTAAGGTACCAATTATACTTCTCTCATCCTCCCAAGTTGCCCTCTCTACTACAGCTACAGGAACATTTCTTCCATAGCCTTTTCTAAGTTTTTCCACCACCTTATCAATCATATTTATTGATAGGAAAATAG
>JACMJL010000183.1 GCA_014380625.1 Clostridiaceae bacterium | reverse complement strand
GTAGCAATTACCTCAGCTGAAACACTTTCTCCTTTATGGGAAAGTAAATTAGAAATAATAAAACCATTTAAATAATAGCTTTTAACGCTATAGCCTACACAATAAAGTTTACCTTCTGTTTGTTTATTAACTCTTTCTTCAGCCTTTTTAACAGAAGTTAATTCCAAACTTCTAATTATTTCTTTATCTATCTCCCTTTCAGCATCAATATTAATATCAGCTTTAGCAGTAACAGTTCTTAGAAATCTTCCAGCTGCGGCGATAGCAACATCTTTTAATGCAAACTTCAATTTCCCTTCTAATTCAGACTTAACATGTTTCACTGCATTTACTACTAAAGAAATATCGTGAATTTGCCCATCAATCATTGCTCTTTCTTGATGCTCCACATAGGATTCGGCTAGTACAACAAATTTCTTTTCTTTAACAATGCCAACAGTACCTATAACAGATCTTGTTCCTATATCTAATGAAAAAATAGTATCTTTAGGATTAACGTTAATATCCATAGTTTACCTCTTTACACATATAATTTAGAAGCTCATATTTATTAATATGAGCTTACTTAAAATTATATATTATTATACTAAAACATACAACAAACTAGTTAATTAACTTTAGCATACTTTTCTCTTGATAAACATAGGGTAAGTTTTTAACTACTTCATAAATATACATTCTTTTTGTGTCCCCATCTTTATTTAGCTTATTAAAATCAATTTCATTAAAATAAAGCATTAAGCACCAAAAATCCACAAAATCTTCTCGTGTTATAAAAGTGGTATTTTCATTTTCTTTAACAATGAATCCACTTTTAAACTGTTCTGTAATGTCTATCCCTGTTACACTTCCTTGAGAAAGTATCTCAGAAACATCTTCCCACATCTTTTTAAAGGCTACCATTTAATACACCCCCGCAATAAAAGTATAACACTTTCATTTTTATATAAATTTTATACCATTATTTACTTATATATTTTTAAATTCTAAGTATTAAAGTTTCCTAATCTATGTGAAAACGTATTCAGTTTGCGTCGTTTTCAATGAGCCCACATTCTTCTATGAAAAAAGAAGGTTTTTTTTTCACTCCATTATAAAATTCATTATAACAAATCCATAGATTTTCAATAGTTCTAGTTATGGCTACATAAAATAACCTCCTTTCTTCTTCTATATTTATTATATCACTTTTCAAATAAGGAATATTATCACAATTACAATTGATAATAAAAAGATTTTTAAATTCCATCCCCTTCACTCCATGAATACTACTTAATATTACACCAGATTTAGTATCTTTATTATTTCCTAGATTTTGCTTAACACTTTCTATATGAAGCAAAAATTCCTCTAATGAAATAAATTCCTTACCTGCTGAAATAAAGGCTTCAATAATGGATTCTAAAACTGTGTGGTCTATCTTATTCTTGAGAGAATATTCCTCTACATACCTATAATATGATAGATTTTTAATTATATACCTAATTGCAGAAATTATTGAATGTTTTTTTATTTTATTTACTGATTTCTTTAGCTTTTTAATTTCTTTTAATTGTGTCATAGAAATTTTATCTAAATCGCAAAATAAATCAAACACATTCCCTTTTATATTGATTTGATTCAATCTTTCTAAATTTAATTTACTTAAATATCTATAAGGTTTATTCGCAATTCTAATAAAACTATTCTTATCCCTATTTTCAAAACTAAGCTTTATATATGCTATCAAATCTTTACAAATAAAATGTTCATAAAAATTATACCCTTTATCTAATAAATTAAAAGGTATGCCCTTCTTAATAAAAATATCAATAAGTCTAGAGCATTCTCTATTAGTCCTATAGATTATTGCACTGTCTTTAATACTGTCCTTATTACTTAACAATATATTAGATATAGTTTCTGCTTGATCCCCTTCATCACCACTTGAAACTATATTTATAGCCCTTGAATAATTCTTATAGGCTTTAATTGTTTTAGGATTTCTATTTAGATTCCTACTTATTAGCCGATTTGATGTTTCTACTAGGTTTTGAGGACTCCTGTAATTCATCTCTAAAAAAAGCACCTCGCTATTTTTAAATATTTTATTAAATTCTACCATATACTGTGGTTTTGATCCTCTGAAGCCATAAATAGATTGGTCCTCATCACCTACCGCAAAAATTGAATTATTGTAGCTTAAGAGCTTTAATATTTCAATTTGAATATCATCCGAATCTTGAAATTCATCTATTAATATATATTTGAATTTTTCTCTATAATAACTTAACATTGCTCTATCCTTTAAAAGTAGAGTTTTGCATTGAAGTTGCAAATCATCAAAGTCTATTAGTTCATTTTTTCTCTTATAGTCTTCATATTCCTTGAAACATTCTAAAAATGCACCTTTATCAATACTAGGACAAAATTTTTCTAGAGATTGATTTGAAGTTTTGTACATTGAGATATCGTTTATTGCTTCTTTAATCTTCTCTTCGCTTATTGTATCAAGATAGGTCAAAAGTACTTTATTTACTAATCTATAAATATGGGCTTCATCTATAATTTTGATGTTAGAATTATATTTTCTTAATATTTTATAAAATAAGCTGTGCATTGTTCCAAAATAAGGAATTGATTTTTCCTCACTTAGTTTTAGATATCTATTCTTCATGTTTTCTGCTGCAGCTCTAGTAAAGGTTATCACAACTATATTTTTGGGAGCTACCATTAAATTTTTTATTAAATATATTATTCGATTTATTATCACCGTTGTCTTTCCACTTCCTGGTGCAGCAATTATTAGAGTGTTTTGACTAGTACATTTCACTGCTTTTTCTTGTAAGGTATCAAGGGAATACATCTTCTTCTTCTCCAATCTATCCTGGACATAATATTTTTAAGTGTCGACATGTCTTGTTTAAAATATTCATATAAAAGGGCTATCTCAAAATAATTATTTTAATTTTTTGAGATAGCCCATTGATTTGTTCCTATTTATCTTCTGAAGAAGCATTTTTAAAACCAAGTTCATTTTTTACAATATATAATGGTCTATTTTTACTCTCTTCAAATATTCTCCCGATATACTCTCCCATAATACCCAATAGAATGAACATAACTCCATTCATAAGTACACAAACTGCAATCAAGGATGCCCAGCCTTGAACAGTTTTATTGGTAAATAACTTTTCATAAGCAACATACAAAAGAAATAGAAAGCTAAAAAACGAAACAATAAATCCAAGATAACTAGCTAACTTTAAAGGTTTGTATGAGAAAGAGGTAATACCATCCGCCGCAAGACCAATCATTTTCACAAGTGGATATTTAGTCTCTCCAGCAAACCGTTCTTCTCTCTCATATTCCACTGATGTCTGTTTAAAACCCACCCAACTTATTAGTCCTCTTACATATCTGCTTTTTTCCGTAAGACTTTTCATAACTTCACAAACCTTACGATCAATAAGTCTAAAATCACCTACGTCTGTTGGTATATCGACATTTGTCATGCTCTTCAATATTCTATAATATAACCTTGCAGTAATCTTCTTAAAGATGGTTTCTCCATTTCTTTTAAGCCTCTTACCGTAAACAACATCAAAGCCCTCCTTCCATTTCTCTATCATCCTTAATATAACTTCAGGTGGATCTTGAAGATCCGCGTCAATTACTACAACTGCTGAACCTGAGGCATAGTCCATACCTGCACTTATAGCCACTTGATGTCCAAAATTCCTAGAAAAATCTATAATTTTAACTTGAGCATTTGTTTCTGAGATAGTGTTTAAAATCTCATAGGTGCTATCTCTACTTCCATCATTTATAAAAATTATTTCATAGGGTTCCTTTGTACTATCCATAACTTCCTTCAGTCTTTTGTAGGATTCACCTATAACCTCTTCCTCATTAAAAACAGGGACTACTATAGAGTATCTTGCCTTCGACATGATTCTTCCTCCTTTAGCTAAAAAAATACCAATTTTTAAACCAGGTTAAGTAATGTTTGACATAACTCTTGTCAACTATAAGTCCTGAAATCACAGGGTAGAAAAGTATAAACATCAACACTACTAATACCATATAGCCATATACATAATATTTAGCTTTTTTATTTTTTTCCTGATAATATGCCACCATATAAACTATACAAAGCATAACGAAAGGCACGGTCGCAAAATAATGGTATATAAATGTAAGTCTTTTAACTAATATCCAAGGTAAGTATTGAGATAATCCCCCAATTATAATAAATAATGCTATCTTATCTTTTTTCTTTATACCAATAATGGCAGTACCTATTACAGCAAAAACCCCTACCCACCAAATTGCTGGATTTCCTATTGCAACAATACTAGACATCTTTCCTGCAGGCAGATAAACCCCTGAATAATACCACATAGGTTTTAACATAAAGGGCCATTGAAGAGAGGAGGATTCGAAAGGATGAGTAGCTACTAGTTTACTATGATAACTATACATTTCTCTTTGTAAGGATAATACTTCCTTAAATCCATGACCCGCACCAGGTACCCTCATAAAAGGTATATATGATATAACATAAATTATCAGAGGTAAAATAATAAAAAATACAACACACCCGCATAGGAGCTTTACAGTATAGCTAAAGTATTGTTCCTTAATTTTTTTACAAGCTTCAAACATAGTTTTATCTTTAGCTGAGCCCTTCACTGCTAAAAACCTTACAGCATGTCTGTATTCTTCATAAATAGAATACATTTTAAGGAAAAATATTATAGCTAAACCAACCGCCGCATAGAGGGCAATCCATTTAGTTGCCATACCTAATGCAAAGGATGTTCCACAAAGGGCTAATGGGATTAATGATTTCCTTATACTTTGATTAAAGAGTCTAACTTCACTAAAGATAAACATAAAGTAATACATTAAAATGATGAAGAAAACTGCAAATACATCAACGGTTGCTATTCGTGTTTGTGTAAAATGCATAAAGTCAAAGGAAATAAGAAAAGCAGCAATAAACCCATATTCTGTCTTTTTAAATATTCTTTTTCCTAACATATACATAAGGGGAATCATACAAATACCAAAAAAGGTCCCCATAATTCTCCATCCAAAAGGATTCATACCGAAAATCCATACTCCAAGCGAAATAATTATTTTACCAAGTGGTGGATGCGTCCATTCAAAAGGTTCTATTTTGTGTAATTGCTCATAGGCGGTTCTAGCATGATAGATTTCATCAAAATAGGTTCCAGTAAGATATGATGCACTAGTTTTAACATACTTCTGTTCATCAAAGATATTTTCTATCCTTCCTTCATCACTAGGTGATAATTGTAAACCAGTTATTTCTTTGATTGCATAAGGACTTTTACTATTTGCACCAAAAATCCCTATTTCATTAATCATGGCTCCAGGATTAATTACGGAAAACTTAACATATCTTGCATGTTCCTTTAAATTACTGATATTCCAATTATAAATACTAGGCTGATCTATTGCTAAATCCTTTCCCCAGATCTTTCCGTCTTCAGAAAAATTAACAATATAACGCCCCTCTCCCAGTCCTAAATAATAACTAATCTTACTTATATCCTTACCTTCACCCAGATCAACTAAATAACTTTCCCCACTCACGGAAGGTTTCCAAAAGCTCTTTGGTACCTTAGTGCTTCCTAGATTTATAAATGCAACTATAGAATATATAATAATCAAAACTCCAATAAGTACAAAATCTATTTGCTTGTACTTACTTTGGTTTTTTTCTTGTGGTTTCAAAATTCTTTGTGCTAATTCAGTTTCGCGAATGGCATTTTTATGTAGTACTTTTATAGTGACTTTTTTTGTTACTTTTTTGCAATATTCAATTCCAATACCAACTACCCAAAAATAAAACAATAGATTAACAAAAGATAATAGTTCGAGGAGTACATTTGTACTTGGAATGTATAATCCTCCCTGTTGGGAAGATCTATCTAGAACATAAGCCACATTGATAAAATGGGTTGCACTAAACACAGCAAAAATTATTAATGCTCTTTTATCTTTCGAAAAAATATACCAAACCAAACATAAAGCCAGCGCAGGAAACATATACCGTTCATGCATTTTAGTGGTGAACATGAAAACTGAAATTATTGTAAAGAAGGCCACATAAGGAAGTTTCCCCTGGATCTTGGATTTAAAAAATACAAATCCGCCGAAGAATACAGTTAATACTATGAATAAGAAACTCCAAGTTTTATAGGATAATAACATTAACTTTGTAGTATCCATATCCCAATTACCACCTACAAAAGCAAAGAAATTAAAGGCATTTAAAGATCCATAAGGATAGGAATTCAAAGTTTTTGTATATTTATCAATAATCCAAAAGGCGTTTTGCTTTAAAGAAAAGGGAAGTATCAAAATTACAAACAGTAAAATTCCTGCAATTGCACTATATGCAATTATTTTTATATCCTTTTTCTTTATGAAGGCAAATAAAAGGATTGGTGTGAAAATAAGTGTTTGTGGTTTTACTAATAAAGCAATAATATAAATAATTGACGCTCCTATTAGCCTTTCTTTTTCAGCAAACATAAGCATTAGCAGGATCAACATAGTAAATAACCCATCGATTTGTCCCCAAACTCCAGAATTATATATAACAGCTGGATTAAGAGCATAAATTAAACAAAGTCCAAGAGCTAAATAACTTCCGACTCTCTTTTTTGATATTCTGAAAATTATGTATGAACTAATTATATCCGCAATAATTGCAGGAAGTTTCATTATCAACAACATAATACTTGAATTCCAGTCCAAGGAAAATGTCATTTGTATTTTTCCTATTATATATAAAATATACATATATCCTGGAGGATAATCCCTAAGACCATCTAAAAGATAGAAATTAGCCATACCTATTGAAGAAACTTCAGAAGCCCAGCCTTTAAAACAATTAATATCTCCTACAAACCCTTCTGTTAACAGGCCGATAATTATTCTAATTAGTAACCCTAAAAAAATAATAGTGAATAATGCTATTTTTTCATTTTTATTACTAATTATTGTTTTGATTTTAAGATTCTTCCCCCAAAAGAAAGCAAAAAATAATAGACACATAACAAAGAGTCCAAAATAAAGGTCACCATAGTGATTAGTGGTGCTTGATACTTCTACCACCGGAGCAGCAATGCTATTTAGTGGAGCCTCGGAGAAGTTTATTACCTCTGTACCCAAGGGAACCTTGTCCACTTTTTCAAGGGAAAAATCATCAAAAGTAGCTTTTCCTGCGTTTAAGCTTCCATATCCACCTAGTCTGACATCAACTTGGAGTTCCTTTTGATCCTTACCAGTTCTCCCATAGAGCTCAATAAATTGCCACTTATCTTTGGTATCTTTTAAATCTTTAGAGGTATCAAAAATATTAACAACTCCAATGTTTGCTCCTTTTGCATTCTCATCTATAACCTGAGCTTTTATCCAGCAGGAAATACTATATATTGTATTAGCCGAAACTTTAATCTTTTGAACAAGCTTTGCATCATCCATTTTGCTATTTTCAATAGTTACGGCATTATGGCCTAAATGTACATCTTGGTCTTGCAAGTAAACCTTTGAATCACCTTGCTGATTCCATATCTGAAAATCCCATCCTTGAGGAGCTTTACCACTTACCTCCTCAAACCCTCCATTTACTATAATATTTTCTTCTGCGAATACCTTCCCTGCAATTATGCCTGTGCAGACAAAAATGAAAAGTATTAACGCCATAATTTTTTTCACCATGAATATCCTCCTTTGCATGTAAACATTTTCATTTAAGGACATAGAGTATACCTATAAGCATATATTCTACAACTTTTCTCAATTTATAAATGTTAATCGGTTAACTTGCTATAACTAATTTGATAAACACCTGGTAACCACAATAGATATATTGATTATAATTCAATTTATAATAGAAATCAATATTTGAATTAATTTGGTTATAAGTTGCTATGAAAACGACTTCATACTATTATGATGAATAGCCGTATTGGATTCTTTTACAAGCTTAAATAATTAGATATTTGAGTGTAACCTTCATGTAATTTAGGAACTGATAATCTTTTGTAAATTTTACCACTTATTAAGCTTTATATTTAATATATCTCAATTTCCTCTGAAAATCAACGGACAAATTGCCCTTTATTAACTTGAAAATGATACTATTCCTATGTTACTTGTCTTGAAAACATCTTCAACAAAATTCCTTAAAAATCGATATTTTTTTTTCAACTTTTATATTGACATTATACAAGAATGGTAATATTATCAATATATGAAGTACACTGAATTTTTATTTTATGAAAACGTTTAGTTGATTTTTCAACATATTATTAATTCAGCTAGCTAAAAATTATTTTTATTTAGCTGGTTAACCGGTTAACCAATCTAGAATGTAATCCTTTTTTACAGTCCTTATTATTTTTTCTGGATTGTTAACTGTTTAACCACGTATTTCTATTAATCAATATTTCAATAAATAAGTTTTGGTGTTTTTTATTTATTGAAATAAGTTCTATACTTTTAGTACAAGCACTACAATATTATTTTAGTAAACAAAATTATATTCTAGGAGGAGTCTTATGTTAAAGAAGTTCAAGTTTAAAAAATCCTTGTCCAGTTTCTTAGCTTTATCTGTACTTGTTGCACAACTCTCATTTCCTTCCATGGTATTTGGTGCTGCAACCACTTATGAAGCAGAAGCGGGTACACGTTCAGGTGGTACACAAATCGCAACAGACCATACAGGATACACAGGAACAGGTTTCGTTGGAGGTTACACCGATGCTAATAAAGGTAATGCTTCTGATCAGTTAACTGTAAACGTTTCATCTGCTGGAAGCTACACTACTACTTTAAGATATTCAAACGGTACTGGTGCAACTAAAACACTAAGTCTATATGTAAATGGAACAAAGATTAAACAGACCGCTCTTACTGCAACTGCTGATTGGAATAGTTGGACAACTGTTACAGAAATTGTAACACTTAATTCAGGTAATAACACAATAGCTTATAAGTATGATTCTACTGATTCAGGTAATGTAAATATAGACAATATTGTTCTTAACGCATCTCTAGGTACAAATCTTGCATTAAATAAAACAATTACAGCTAACAACACATATTCAGGTTTCCCTGCAACAAACGTAGTAGATGGAAACGTTTCTTCTTACTATGAAGGAGCAGCTAACACCTATCCTAATACCTTAACCTTAGATCTTGGAACTGCTCAAAGTATTGGAACAGTGGTTCTTAAACTTCCTACTGGTTGGGGAACAAGATCTCAAACTCTTTCAGTTACAAAAAGTACTGATAATATAACTTACTCTAATTTAGTAGCTTCAGCAGCTTATTCTTTTGATCCAGCTTTAAACAACACGGTTACTCTTACATTTTCTGCAACATCCACAAGATATGTAAGGTTAAACTTCACAGCAAACTCTGGTTCAACTGCCGGTCAATTATCAGCACTTGAAGTTTATGCAGCAGGTGGAGCAACACCGACACCGACACCGACACCGACACCGACACCAACCGCTACACCTACTCCTACTCCTACACCTACTCCTACTCCTACACCTGCTGGAACCTATGAAGCAGAAAATGCAGCTCTTTCAGGTGGTACTGTGAAAGCAACTGATCACACTGGATACTTAGGTACTGGTTTTGTTGGGGGATATACAGATTCAACAAAAGGACTTTCTACTACTACATTTACAGTTAACGTAGCAACTGCTACTACTTATAATACAACTTTAAGATATGCTAATGGTTCAGGCGTAGTTCAAACCTTAAGCATATTTGTAAACGGAACTAAGATTAAACAAACTTCACTTCCTGCAACTACAAGCTGGGATGCTTGGTCAACAGTTAGTGAAATCTTAACTTTAAATGCAGGAAACAATACTGTAGCTTATAAATATGATACTACAGATACTGGTAACGTTAATATTGATGATATCACTTTAGTTAAATATGTTGCTACACCAACCCCAACACCAGCTCCAACTCCAACTCCACCTCCTGCAGGAACTAAAGGAGCTACTGTACCTTATGATACTTATGAAGCTGAAAGTGCAACTTATTCAGGAACCTTAATTGGACCTTCAACAACTTTTGGAACTTTACCTTCAGAAGCTTCAGGTAGAAAAGCAGTACAACTTACTGCAGCAGGACAATATGTTCAAATTACTTTAGCTAAAGCTGCGCAAGGCGTAACTATTAGATACTCAATCCCTGATAATGCTGCTGGAACAGGAATTGACTCAGCAATAAGCATGTACATCGGTGGAACTTTATTCAAAGACATAGCATTAACTTCAAAATATAGCTGGAACTATGGAAACTGGAGTTCAGAAGGTGGAGAAATTCGTTGGTCTAATAATCCAAATGCATCACCAACTACTCCGCATAAATTCTATGATGAAGTTTCAGTTAATTTAGGAGCTTCATACCCAGCAGGAACAGTTATTAAACTTCAAAGAAATTCAACAGTTACTATTACAGTAGATTTAATTGAAACAGAAGCAATACCAGTTGCTTTAACAATCCCTTCAAACTATCTTTCAATAACTAACTACGGTGCAGTTGCTAACGATACAAACGATGATACTACAGCATTGAATAGCTGTATCGCAGCAGTTAAAGCTTCCGCAGGAACCTACAAAGGTGTATGGATTCCAACAGGAAACTTTATATTTAACACTGGTACTAGAGGTGCTGGTTATGATTTATCAGGCACAAGAATATACCTTGATGCTAATGTATCAATGAAGGGCGCTGGAATGTGGTACTCAACACTTTCAGGAACCTATGCTGGTATAGTATTAAAGGGTGGAAACGTTACTATATCAGACTTCAAGATAAACTCTTACGATATAATCAGAGATGATCATAATGGAGTTGCGGGTGTTGAAGGTAATTTCACAAACTCAACAATAACTAACCTTTGGATCGAACACGCAAAAGTAGGGTTCTGGGTTGCTAACCCAACAATTGGCGGCGTAATTTCAGGCTGTAGAATAAGAGACGTATGGGCAGATGGAGTAAATATTGCCTATGGTTCATCAAACACGATTGTTACAAACAACGCCGTAAGGAGCACTGGTGATGACGGTTTAGCAATGTGGACATGGAATGCAATTCCCGGCTTAGATACAAACAATACTTTCAGTTATAATACTGTTCAAATTCCTTGTCTTGCAAATAATATTGCAATCTATGGTGGTAAGGATAACAAGGTATTCAATAACATATGTAGTGACACAGTAGTAAATGGATCAGGAATTTCCTATGGAACTAACTTTAGTCCTGAAGGAATGACTGGAACCTTAGACATTCATGACAATATACTTATAAGATGCGGATCTATGCACAAAGATTATGGATACCAAATCGGTGCTATCTGGGCTTACTGGGTAAATAACAACGGAATTGCAAGAAACCTTACTATAACTGTTGCAAATAACAGTATCCAAGACAGCACCTACTCAGGAATATTTATAGAAGAACCCTCACAAGGCGTAAGTATAACATATACAGGAAACACTATTACTAACGCTGGAGCTTACGGAGTATTCATTCAAGGAACAGCTAACGGAACATCAGTATTCAATAACAACATTGTTACTGGAGCTGTTTCAGGTAATTTCAAAAATACTTCAGCTAGCTTTACAACATCAGGAACCGGTAACAGCTGGTAATATACAAAGGGCCCCTAAAAACAATTAATTGCTTTTAGGGGCCACTTTTTTTTGAAACCCTTCATTTCCCTATCATAATTAAGCTATACTTGCACAAAATAATCTTATAAATTGATAAGGAGGAATGTAAAATGTCAAATAGAAATAGAACTCTTATACCTG
>JACMJL010000182.1 GCA_014380625.1 Clostridiaceae bacterium | reverse complement strand
TGTGGGGATTACTTGTGGGGGATGCAGTTGGTGTACCCTATGAATTCCATTCAGCAAAGGAAATTGCTTATATAGAATATATTGATATACAACCTCCTTTGAATTTTAATCGATCACATAGTTCAATAAAAGCTGGAACTTGGTCTGATGATGGAGCTCAGGCACTTTGTTTACTTGCTTCCTTACTCTCCTGTGAAAGGTTAGATCTTAAGGATCTTGCAGAAAAACTATTAAAATGGTATGAAGAAGGCTATTTCGCTGTAGATGGAAATGTATTTGATGTAGGAATTCAGACTGCCCAAACCTTAATAGCCTTTAGGAATGGAGTGTCACCAGAGAAATCTGGAATGACTTGCTGGAATTAGATATGGGTTTAAATCTATTCCTGAAAAATGGATGAAAATGATGAGAGGAAAAGAACTTGTAGAGGAGATAGGTTTATGCAGAAGGTTTTTATGATTTCTGATATGCATTTTGGAGATGAAAATATAATAAAATATGAAAACAGACCTTTTGAAAATGCTAAAGAAATGGATGATAGAATTATTGAAAATTGGAATAATACAGTTAGTAACAATGATAAGGTCTTTGTTCTCGGAGATGTTTCTTTTTACAATAAAGAGAAAACCACAGAAATTATTAAAAGATTAAATGGATACAAGTTTTTAGTAATTGGAAATCATGATGAGGGAAACACAGTAAGTTGGTGGAAAGAAATTGGCTTTGATGAAGTTAGTAGGTATCCCATTATTTATAATAAATTTTATATTTTATCTCATGAACCTTTATATTTAAATGAAAATATGCCTTATGCCAATATACATGGACGTATTCATAAATTAAAATATGATAGTAAGCAATTTTTTAATGTAAGTGTAGAATGTATTAATTACACTCCAATAGATTTTGAAAATATTAAGTTGCTGATAGTATAAGGAGAAAAAAATGAATACAATTCAAATGAAAGAGAAAATAAACAGCAAGGACTATGACTTTTTAAGAAATAATAATAAATTGAAAAACATTATTTTATTAACAACTGGTGGCTCTTATGCTTACGGAACAAATATAGACACCTCGGAGCATGTAAGTGACTTTGATGTAAGAGGAATTTGCCTTAATTCAAAAGAAGAAATATTAACTATGAATTGTAGTGATAAACCTTTTGAAAACCGTGAGTTAGATTGTACAGTATATACTTTAAAACAAATGATAACTTTGCTGACAAATTGTAATCCTAATGTATTAGAGATACTTGGAACTAAAGAAGACCAGCTATTTATTTGTTCTAAGGAAGGAAAACTCTTAAGAGATAATGCGGAAGTTTTTTTATCAGCAAAAGCCTATACTTCTTTTGGCGGATACGCCATTCAACAGCTAAGGAGATTAGAAAATGCACTAGCAAGAGACAGCTATCCGCAAGCAGAAAAAGAAAAGCATATTTTAGGTAGCGTGGAAAAACAAATGTATACTTTTGTAGATAGGTATAAGGAAATTACTGAGGATGAGTTAAACTTATATGTAGATAAGTCAGCTAAAGACACCTATGACAGTGAAATATATATTGATATAAATCTGAAACATTATCCTCTAAGGGATTTAAAAGGGATGTTTAATGAGATGTCTAATGTGATTACAGACTACGATAAACTTAATCATAGAAACAATAAGAAGGATGAGCTACACTTGCTTAAACATTCCATGCACTTGATAAGGTTGTTAACTATGGGTACAGAAATATTAGAAGGTAAGGGTATTTGCACATATAGGGAGAAGGACAGGACCTTATTATTAGATATTAGGAATGGTATATATTCTTATGAAGAGATTTTTGAAATGGTTAATCTCTACGATAAAAGATTTAAATACGCAAAACAAAATTGTGCTATTCCGGAAAAACCGGATTATAATAGAATTAATGAACTTGTGATGGAAATTAATAGAGGTGTTTTAAGTGAATAAGAAAATTAATATACAAATACCGGATGGGGCAAAAACCATCATAAATATATTAAAAAATAATGGCTATGAGGCTTACGTGGTAGGTGGATGTGTAAGAGATTCCTTACTTACAAGAGACCCTCATGATTGGGATATAACAACTAATTGTTTGCCGGAGGATATGCTACGAATTTTCAAGGCAACTCATAAAACAATCCCAACTGGCTTAAAACATGGAACCATAACCCTGTTAGATGAGGGTATTCCCTTTGAAGTTACCACCTTTCGATTAGATGGAGAGTATTCAGATAATAGACGTCCTGATAATGTGGTGTTTACATCTTCCTTAAAAGAGGATTTAAGCAGAAGAGATTTTACCATTAATGCTATTGCCTATAATGGTGAAGTGGGATTGGTGGATTATTTTGGTGGATTACAGGATCTCCAAAATAAGCTTATTAGATGTGTAGGGGAGGCTGAAGCTAGATTTAACGAAGATGCCTTAAGAATGCTAAGGGCAATAAGATTTTCAGCACAATTAGGCTTTGAAATGCACAAAGATATTAACTTAGCATTATTGAAGTTGTCAGATAATATTAAGAATATATCCGTTGAGAGAATAAGAGAAGAGTTTAATAAAATTCTCTTTTCAAATTCTGATAAAGTTAGTGAATTGAGTTCTTTTGGATTATTAAAACATTTTATTCCGGAGTTTGAAATTTGTGAAAATACTGTGCAAAATAATCCTTACCATATTTTCCCTGTGGCAAAACATATTCTTTGTAGTGTTAAAAATGTGGAAAACCAGCTAGTATTAAAGCTAACCATGTTTTTTCACGATATAGGGAAACCCCAGTGTTTAACAACAGACAATATGGGGGTAGATCATTTTTATAACCATGGAGAAAAATCAGTTAACATAGCAGAAAAAGTTTTGAAAAGAATGAAGTATGATAACAAAACTATTGAAAAGGTTCTTCTTTTAATTAAATATCATGATTATGAACTTAAGCACAGAAAACAAATAAAAAGGCTGCTTAATAATATTGGTGAAGAGAACTTAAGAGACTTGCTAAAGGTAAAAGTAGCGGACGCTAAAGCTCAAAATCCGGAGTTTTATCCTGTAAGGCAGCTTGAAATAATTAAAGCAGAAGCAGAAATAGATGAAATTATAAGGACGAAACAATGCTTTACTCTAAAGGATTTAAAACTTGACGGAAGAGATTTAATGCAACTGGGCATTACCCCAGGAAAACAAATAGGTATTGTCTTAAATCAATTGCTTGAGCTTGTATTAGATGATCCAGAATTAAATAACAGAAAAAAGTTAGAGGAGATTGTCATGGGGACGGGGTTATTGTCAATACATAAATAATATAATTTGTTGAAAATATCTATAGCGCCCTGCCCACTATTTGTATCTTATTAGATTAACTAACCATAGGATGGTGATAATAATGAAAAAAAACATACTGATGATTACACCAGAGAATAAAGAAATAAACAGATATAGGAAAAAGCAAGTTAATAATTTTATTCAAATTACCATGCCTTACTTGGCGGCCTTTATAGATGAATCAAAATATAATATTCTTCTAATTGATGAATATAATCAACGAATACCCTATGAAGGTCATTTTGACTTGATTGCCATAACTTTAAACACTTCAAACGCCTCACATTGTTATGAAGTTGCTGAAAAGTTTAGGGAAAAGGGATGTAAGGTTGTTTTTGGGGGTCCACATGCCACATTATTGCCTGATGAAGCAATAAATCATTGTGATTATATAATAATCGGGGAAGCAGAAGACACCTGGCCTCAGTTTTTAGAGGAGTTTTATACAAATCAAGCAAAACAGCAATATAATTGTACGAGCATACCAGACTTGAAGGGAATTCCAATACCAAGAAGAGACCTTGTAAAAGGAAGGCATTTTACTAAGGGGGCAGTTTTCGCTACAAGAGGTTGTCCATACCACTGTAGCTACTGTAATTTAAAGCAAATATATCATGATTCCTTTAGAACTCGTCCAATTGATGAGGTTATTGAAGATATAAGGAGTATTAAAAGAAAGTATTTTGTATTCTGGGATGATAATTTTTTTGGCAATATTGAGTATGCAAAAAAATTAATGAAAGAATTAGCAAAACTCAATAAAAAATGGGCGGCCCAAGTTACCTTAGAAAGATGCCAAGATGAAGAACTTCTGAAGTTAGCTAAGTCGGCCGGGTGTATTTATTTTTTTGTTGGTTTAGAATCCTTCTCCGAAAAAAGCCTAGTAAGTGTTAATAAAGCAATAAACAATGTGGATAATTATAAAAAGATAATAAATTTAGTGCATAAAAGTGGAATTTCTATTCAAGCAGGTATAATATTTGGGTTTGATACAGATACAAAGGATGTATTTAAAAAGTCACTAGATACTTGTAATTATTTAGGTATAGATGGAGTTACCGTAAGCATATTAACCCCTCTTCCCAAAACCCCAGTATATGATGAATTTAAGGTAGAAGGAAGATTAATAACATTTGATTGGGAGTATTATAATGGAAAGACAAGAGTAGCATTTACACCTAAGAATATGACAGCAAAAGAACTTTTTGATGGATACATGTGGTTTAGAAGAGAATTTTATTCCGTAAACTCAATTTTTAAAAGGCTTTGGGTGTCTAAAACAAATATAGTACATAATTTGATAGTTAATTTAGGTTATAAATATTCTATTAAAGGAACAAAATATACTAATGATCGCAGTTAATTTATAGGCGGTGAGGGATAAAACCTTCACCGCCTATAAATTAACTATTTAGCATCGATACTTGAAGCGTATACTGCTAGGTCAATAAGTTTATTTGAATAACCCCATTCATTGTCGTACCAGGCAATTAATTTAACAAACTTATCACTTAATAAAATTCCAGCCTCTGCATCAAAAATAGAAGTTCGCTTGTCATTAATGAAGTCAGTTGAAACAACTGCATCTTCAGTGTAGCCAAGTATACCCTGTAATTCATTTTGAGAAGCCTTTTTAACTGAAGCTTTGATTTCATCATAGGTGGCAGGCCGAACTAGTTTAACCGTTAAGTCAACCACTGAAACATCAATGGTTGGAACTCTAAGGGACATACCTGTCAATTTTCCGTTTAATTCAGGAATAACCTTTCCAACTGCCTTAGCAGCACCAGTAGAAGAGGGGATTATATTAGTAGCTGATGCTCTTCCACCTCTCCAATCTTTGTTTGAAGGACCATCTACAGTTTTCTGTGTGGCTGTTGTTGAATGTACTGTTGTCATTAAACCTTCCTCTATTCCAAATTCATCATTAATAACCTTTGCTAAAACAGCGAGGCAGTTTGTAGTACAAGAAGCGTTAGATATAACATTAAGATCCTTAGTGTATTTAGTGTTATTTACGCCCATTACAAACATTGGTACGTCAGAAGATGGACCAGAAATAATAACCTTTTTTGCTCCCCCCCTGAAATGAGCAGAAGCTTTTTCATTACTTGTAAAGGCTCCTGTACATTCAAGTATATATTCAGCACCAGCAGAGTCCCAATTTATATTGGATGGATCCTTCTGGGCAAATATTTTTATTGCATTTCCCTCAACTACTAAGGAATTACTCTCATGGTCTACAGAAATTTCACCTAAGTATTGTCCATGAACTGAATCATACTTCAACATATAAACCATGTAATCTAAGCCTATGAAAGGATCATTGATTGCAGTAACCTGAACTTCTCTATTAGCTAAAGCTGCTCTAAAAGCAAGTCGACCTATTCTTCCAAACCCATTAATTCCTATTTTTGTTTTCATTTTTATTTCCTCCTCATATGAATTTATTGAATTTTCTTTACAATTTAATTATAATAAGTTATAGGATATAAGTGAAATGCATATTAAGCATGAGGGATATAAGGGGGTGTTATATCAATGAATTTAGAGCTGTATAAATCTTTTTACTTTGTAGCGAAATTTGGAAATATATCTAAGGCTTCAGAACATCTTTATGTAACTCAGCCTGCAGTAAGTAGATCTATAAAACAATTAGAAGATAGCCTGGATTGCTTGCTTTTTTTTAGGACTTCTAAAGGAGTTCAACTTACTCAAGAAGGTAAGGTTTTATTTCAATATGTAGAGCAAGCTTATAATTTTATCTCCTCAGGTGAGAAAAAAATTAATGACTTTAAAGGCTTGAAAACTGGAGAAATAAGAATTGGTGCCAGTGATACCATTTGCAAATATTATCTGGTTCCTTATTTAAAACTTTTTAAATCCTATTATCCAGATGTGAAAGTCAGTGCAACCTGTCCAACAACACCTGAAATTGTTAATCTACTTAAGTCCGGAAAAATTGATTTTGGAATAGTAAATATGCCACTAGAGGATGATCAACTAGCCTTTAAACATATTATGAAAATACAAGATTGTTTTATAGTAGGACAGAAATACAAGCATCTATCTGGATCTAAAAGGCATATAAGAGAAATTGCCCAGTATCCAATATTGCTACTTGAGAAAAACAGCAACACAAGAACATATGTAGATCAATATTTTCAAGAAAATTCAATATCCATTACTCCGGATTTTGAATTTCCAAACATTGACTTGCTTATTCATTTTGCAAAATATGACTTTGGAGTTGCTTGCGTTATAGAAAGCTTTATTGAGGACGCATTAAATAAAAGCCCATTATATAAAATAAACCTTATTGAAGATATACCAACTCGAAGTATGAGTGTGGTTTGGCTGAAAAACATACCTCTCACAGCAGCAGCTAAAGAATTGATAAAATGTTTGGAACATGATGAGCCTTATGAAATTTAACTTTTTTATGGAATAGATTGTATTTAGGGGGATGAGAGAATGACTAATATACTATTATTGGAAGATGATGAGTCCTTAAATCGAGGTATAAGTTTTAAACTTAAAAAGGAAGGATTTCAGGTTTTTTCAGCTAAAACAATCAATGAAGCAAAGGAAATATTTAGCATAGAAAAAGTACAACTTATATTAGCAGATGTGGGACTTCCTGATGGAAATGGGTTTGATTTTTGCCAGGAGGTAAGGAAAAAGAGTGATGTGCTTATGATATTTTTAACTGCCTGTGATCAGGAGGTAGACATAGTCACGGGTTTTGATTTAGGTGCTGATGATTACATAACTAAACCCTTCAGTCTTATGATACTCATTTCAAGGATTAATGCACTGTTAAGAAGAAATTTAAATAAGAATTCAAATAAAAAAATTACCTCGGGGAATGTTACTTTTTATTTTCAGGAGATGAAGGTTAAAAAAAATGAATTAGAAATTATTTTAAGTAAAACAGAACTAAAATTACTTAAGTTTTTAATGGACAATCCCCAACAAATTTTAACTAGGGAAAGGCTTCTCAATGAATTATGGGATTTGGAGGGAATGTTTGTTGATCAAAATACTGTTGCAGTTAATATTAGAAGATTAAGAGAAAAAATTGAGGATAACCCTTCTGAACCTGAATATATAAAGACTATGAGAGGTATTGGGTATGTGTGGAATAGGGATGTGTTTGTAAATGATTAGGTGCTTTGGTAAAGAATCACTATTTAAAAAAGCTACATATCTAATCCTGGGAAGTTTAATTCTATTATGCATATTTTTTTTGGGGTTACAGTATTATGAGATGGAAAAGCTACATGAAAAAAACATGCATATTACGCAACAGTTAATCGGAACGCTTGCAGAACAATACCCTGACAAAGAACAAGAGATAGCTAAAGTCATTTTTTCTGTTAAAGACTCTAACTCCATAGAAAAGGGAAAACAAACTCTTGAAAAATATGGATATGGTAAAGGTACTGGTATGCAAGAGGATATTTTATTTAAGGATTTTTTTTATGACTCACTTAAAACTAACTTGTTACTCTGTATCTCAATAATAGTTTTAATAAGCTCTATATTTATATATCTAGTACGGTATTTTATTTCTAAATTACAAAGTATTTCTTTGAATTTAGACAATATTATTGATGGGAACTTTCTGGTTGAAACAGATAATGTTGGAGAGGGCATTCTCTCAAGAATTAATTTTAAATTTCAACATATGGCAAGAATAATGGATTTGAGCCTTGAAAAAACAAAAATTGAAAAAGAAAAATTGAAATCTTTAGTGACAGACATATCGCATCAGTTAAAAACACCACTTTCTTCAATTAAGGTATACAACACTTTGCTTTCAGAAGAGAATCTCACAAAGGAAGAAAACAAGGATTTTCTAGATAGAAGCGCAATAGATATTAACAAACTTCAGGGACTTGTAGACTCTCTTCTGAAGGTTTCAAGGATGGAAACCGGTATGATAGAACTAAAAATAGAAAAAAATAGCCTGAAAGAGACCATAATAAATGCTGTAAATGGAGTATATTTAAAAGCTTCAGAAAAAAATATAAATATAGTTATTGATGATTTTCAGGAGTGTTGGGTTTTTCATGATTCTAAGTGGACAAAAGAAGCTATTTTTAATGTTCTTGAAAATGCAGTTAAATATACTGACCTTAATGGAAAAATTAAAATTGCATTAGTTGATTTAGTAACTCAAGTTAGAATTGATGTTGAAGATAATGGTATAGGTATTAGAGAAGAAGAATTTAATAAGATTTTTAAAAGATTTTACAGAGGAAATTCAGAAGCAGTCAAGAATACTGAAGGCTCAGGTATTGGGCTATATCTTACAAGGAAGATACTTGAAGAACAGGGAGGATGTATTACTGTAGATTCTATAGAGGGAAGGGTTACAAAATTTTCTCTATTCTTACAAAAGTGTTATGAAGGTTGAAAGCAGTATGTAAGAAAGAAGTGATATGCTTTATAGATAATAATTAGTGAGCTTCACGGAGGAGAATTTGATATATGATAATATTACAAACAACGAACTTAAAAAAACATTATGGAAAAGGTGAAAGTCTTGTAAAGGCTATTGATGGAGTGGACATGTCAGTGAATGAGGGTGAATTTGTTGCTGTAGTTGGTATTTCAGGTTCAGGAAAAAGTACGTTGCTACATATGATGGGTGGATTAGACAGACCTAGCTCAGGAAAGATATACATAGAAAGCAAAGATGTTTTCTCAATGAAGGAAGAGGAACTTGCCATATTCAGAAGGAGAAAAATAGGTTTTGTATTTCAGACTTATAATTTAGTACCTGTACTTAATGTGTGGGAAAATATAGTACTTACCATTGGACTTGATGGAAGGAGGGTAGAGGAAGAAAGCATAAAAGAACTAATGATAAATTTAAACATATACGAAAAAAGGAATGTACTTCCAAATACTCTTTCAGGGGGACAGCAGCAGAGAGTGGCTATAGCAAGAGCATTAGCCTCAAGACCCAGTATAATATTTGCTGATGAACCAACTGGAAATTTAGACTCAAAAACTGGGGAAGAAGTAATGACAATTCTAAAATCCTCTGTAAGAAAATATCATCAGACCCTTGTAATGATAACTCATGATTATAGAATTGCGCAGATGGCTGACAGAATTATAAGAATAGAAGATGGGAAAATAACCGACAATGGAGGCGGAAAAAATGAATAGTGTTTCCAAACTGTCTAGAGCTTATATTAAAGCAAATAAATCCCAAACTATAATTATAATTATTACTATTATTTTAGCTACTTGTCTTATTACTTCCACTGGTATTGTTTCTGCAAGTATCCAAAAAATGATTAGAGATGAGGCTATAAAACAGACCGGTAGTGTTGAAGGAGAATATAGTGATATAAACAACACTCAGCTAGAAATTTTAAAGAACAATCAAAAGATTAAAGATTTAGGTGTATTTATTAGAATAGGAGAAATAAAAGAATCCCTGCTTGGAGATGGTATGTTTTCTATCATTAATATTGATGAAACAGAAGCGGATATGAGGAATACTAACTTACAAACAGGTAAGATGCCTGTGAAAGTTAATGAAATTGCTATAGAGAAATGGGTATGTGAAAAGCTTGGAGTAAAGCCTATAATAGGAAATAATATACACCTTAAATTCCAGAATAATGTAGAGGATTTAACTGAAGTCGATTTTATTATAACAGGAATACTTAAGGAAAATGATAATTTAAAGGCTTATAACTCCTCACAATTACTAGTTTCAAGGGAATTTGCAATAAAAGATATAAAAAATGAAAATATGAAATATGGTGTTTCTGTAAGGTTAAAAAAAACACAGAATATAGAGAGAAATATAAAGGGAATAGCAAAAAATATAGGCATTAATGAAAAATCTATTTCGGTTAATTATGGTTACATAAATACTTTAACTCAAGTAGATCCACAAACTGTTATAGCTGCTTTAACTATTGTTATAATTATATTACTCACAGCATCTTTGGTTATTAATAATATTTTTTATATTTCAGTTAATTCAAGAATAAAACAGTTCGGACTTTTATCAGCCTTGGGAGCAACAAAAAAACAGCTTAAAAGTATTATTTTAAGAGAAGGACTTTTGCTGTCATTTGTAGGAATACCTACAGGTATTATATTAGGCTATGCTATAAGTTACATAATAATAAGTCGATTTTTAGCCCAGGCTAATCTTAGAAACAATGAGTTTGTACCCTATGTAATTGTAATTTCTATTTTCGTAAGTTTATTTTCTGTAGTTGATGCTCTAAGAAGTCCTAAAAAGATAGCTTCAAAAATATCACCTGTGGAATCATTAAAATATAATGGTATTCAACTAAATTCAAAGAAAAAAACGAGAATAGGTTGGAGGGAAATAAGTGTATTTAAAATGTCTTATATAAATCTGTGGAGAAACAAAAAACGTACCTTTAAGACCATAGTATCCCTTTCTATGACCGGAATTATATTTATAATGTTTTCAACAATTTTATCAAGTATGAATACAGAAAAACTCACTAAGCAGTCTATAAGAACTGATTTTCAATTAACTTTTAATATGGTTAAAGGGGATGATGGCAGTGATCCCTTGGGAAAGGATATAACTAAAAACATAGAGACTCTTGAGGATATAAAATCAATAAATAAGATTATGTACACCCCTGTGTTCATGCCAAATACCTTGAATGAGGAAATAAACTGTGATCTTTACGGATATGATGATGGAATGCTTACAGAATTAAAAACTTTTCTGCTGAAAGGGTCAATTAATATAGAAAGTCTTAAAACGGGTAATGAAACTTTGATACTTGAAGAAGAAAGAATTGCTTCAATTTATAATGTGGGTGATAAAGTAACGGTTACAATTTATAATTATAACCATAGTAAAAGTTATAAAAAAGAGATTACAGTAGCAGGTATTGTAAGTAAAAATATTGGAGGTCTTGGTTTTTCCGGAATGGGTCCCACCTTTATTATCCATGGAGATGCATTTTCAAAAATTTCAGCAGATGAAAGAGTAAAGAGAATGTCTATAAATACCAGTAGCAAATACTATGATAGTGTAAATATTATTTTAAAGGCTTTAGCATTAACTAAGCCACAATTAACTTTTGATTCATATAAAGCTTTAAAAAAACAGAATGAAAAGGACATAGGGAAATTGAAAATTGGGGCTTTTACTTTAGTAGGTTTAATTGGATTAATTGCTCTTCTGAACCTTATAAATACTATGATAACAAGTATCCATTCTAGAAAGAAAGAAATAGGAATGCTTCAGGCATTAGGACTTTCTAATAAACAGCTAAAGATCATGCTTTTGTTTGAAGGAATAGGTTATTCCTTTATAAGCGTTGTAATGTCAATTATATTAGGGAGTATTTTTGGATATTTGTTTTATAAAGTGTTTAAATCCATTGCCACCTATGCGGAATATAAATACCCACTAATACCTGTTCTTGCTGTGATGGTAGCATTTTTTCTATTGCAGGCATTGATAACTTATTTGGTTTCTAGTGATCTTCATAAGGAGTCCTTGGTGGATAGAATTAGGTACGGGGAGTAATAGATAGGTTATGCCAAGTAACCTCTTTCTATCAACAATTACTTGCAGAAAAGGGATTAGTTCTTTAAGGTATCAGAAGCTGACAAAATTTTTGCTGTAGATTAATTATATTGAACTATGATAAAATTATTATAAGATAAATAGGCTTTATTAATAATTATAGTTAAAGGATTAAGTAAATTAATCTCATTTTAAGGAGAGAATGGTTCATGAGTAAGGATGAAATCGCAAATATCAAGATTAAAGGTACAAACGAAAAGCCGGATCAGTTGGATTCTTCATATAATAGTTTGTTCAAAAACAATCACTCTATAATGTTATTGATTAATCCTAAAACAGGTACTGTCGTTGAAGCTAACACAGCGGCTTGCAATTTTTATGGTTATAGTTATACAGATATAATAAACATGAATATATGTGAAATCAATATATTAACTCAGGTAGAAATTTTTGAGGAAATGGAAAGTGCAAGAAATGAAAATAGAAAACAATTCTATTTTAAACATCGTCTAGCAAATGGCGAAATTCGAAGTGTGGAAGTATACAGTGGTCCAATTGTCATCAATGATAAGCAATTATTATATTCAATTGTTCATGATGTTACAGAAAGCGTGAAGGCTGAAGCAGAAATTATTCATTTAAATAGAAGACTTGAGAATAAAGTAATTGAGAGAACTCTTCAACTTGATGAAGCTAATTGTATGCTAGAAGAGATGAATGCAAGTTTAGAAGAAGAGATTTCTGAGAGAATAAAAGTTGAGGATAGTTTGAATAAGTCAATGGCGGAGATTAGTGATCTATATGAAAATGCCCCCTGTGGATATCACTCTTTGGATCCGAATGGAACTATACTTCGTATTAATGACACCGAGCTTAAGTGGTTAGGATACAAGAGAGAAGAACTTATAGGCAAAAAAAAGTTTATAGATCTTATAACTTCTGAAAGTAAAATAATTTTTGCGGAAAGTTATCCAGAGTATACTAAGCGTGGATGGGTTAGAGATTTAGAATTCACCCTAATACGTAGAGATGGAACTTTGCTTCCAGTTCTTATAAGTGGCACAGCTATCAAGGATGACACAGGGAAATTTATTATGAGTCGCTCAACAGTTTATGATAATTCCCGTATGAAAGAAACAGCGGATAAACTTTTAGAACTAAATAATGAACTTGAAAGAATTGTAATAGAGAGGACCTATCACCTTGAGGAAACTAATGCAGTACTTGAGGAAGAAATCGCTGAAAGAATAAATATAGAAAATGATTTGGAAAACAAAAACCAAATTATGGATACTCTTTTAAATAATCTAAGTGTAGGAGTATCAATGATTGAAGCACCCACAGGGAAGGCTATGTTTACAAACGAGCGTGCAAAACAATTATTAGGTTACGATTTTATGCCTGATGCAAGTAAAGGGAGCTTAGCAGAAGCTTTTAAAGTACATAAGCTAGAAACAAATGAACCCTACCCAGATAAAGAAATGCCCCTTATTCGAGGCTTGTCTGGGGAGAATAGTTATGTTAATGACATGGTAGTGATTCACCCTGATGGAAAAAAGGTGTTACTTGAGGTTTATGGAACTCCTGTAGTAGACACTAATGGAAAGGTAATTGCAAGTCTTGTGAGTTTTGTGGATATTACCCATCGAAAGCAATCAGAGGATGATATTAGAGAACTTAATGAGGAACTTTTAAGATCAAATGAGATACTAGAAGAGACAAATTGTCAGCTAGAGGAAACCAATGCTCTTCTAGAGGAAGAAATTCAGGAACATCATGAGGTTGAATCTCAGTTAATTAGGGCAAAGGAAGAAGCTGAAAATGCAAATGCGGCAAAGAGTAACTTCCTTGCTAACATGAGCCATGAGATAAGGACACCTATGAATGGAATTATTGGTATGACGGAATTGGCATTAATGAAAGGTTTAAGTGATGAACAAAAGACGTATCTAAATCTTGTAAAGAAGTCTGCTAACTCATTGCTTAGTATTATAAATGATGTATTAGATTATACAAAAATTGAAGCAGGAAAGGTATCTGTTCAAAATAAACCCTTTGTTTTATTAGAAGTGATAAATGAAATAGTTTCATTATTTGATATCAATGCAAAGCAGAAAGGCCTGGAGGTAGCATTAAATATAGAAGACAGTATTCCTAGTATTCTTTATGGAGATGCAGTAAGGCTTAAGCAGATATTAGGAAATCTAATAGGGAACGCAGTTAAATTTACTTCTGAAGGTGGAATTGATATCCTAATAAAGCTAAAAGAGCTTGTTATGGATAAAGTAAGGCTAGAATTCATTTTTAAGGATACGGGAATTGGTATTCCTGAGGATAAAAAGGAACAATTATTTCAAAGATTCACACAATTGGACAGCTCCTATACTAAACAATATCAAGGGACAGGCCTTGGTTTAGCTATTTCAAAGAAACTTGTTGAGTTAATGAATGGAGAAATATGGATTGAGAGCAAGCTGGAGGTTGGAAGTACTTTCTGCTTTACAGCTGTTTTTGGTATAGATATTGGAGATAGCACAGCTGAAATAACCAGTTTTCAAGACAATGATATGAGTTTAAAAATTTTAGGCGATAATAAACTGCTTCTTGTTGTTGAAGATGATGAGATAAGTCGACAAGTAATGGTAGCATTTCTTAAAATGAAGAAATACAAAATTTTAGTTGCAGAAAATGGCCAAAATGCAATTGAGATTTTTAAAAATGCTAATATAGATATGGTTTTAATGGATATACAGATGCCAATCCTTGATGGCGTTTCAGCAACAAAAGAAATAAGGATATTAGAGAAAAATAAGAACAAACGTGTACCAATTATAGCAATGACTGCTTATGCATTAACTGGTGACAAGGAAAAATTTCTTGAAATGGGTATGGATGATTATATAAGTAAGCCTATTGATTTGAAAGCTACATACGAGCTGATAAAAAAATATTTAAATTAATAAGAATGTAAAGATGTAATTATAAAGAGTTTAGTAATAAAATTATTTAAATAGGATTGGGTGGGAGGAAAAGTATGAATATAGTTGCTATATATGGAACAGAACACAAAGGTAGTACTTATAATATCGTGCAACTTTTCCTTGGGAAATTGCTTGGGGAGCAAGATGAATTAACTGAGTTTTATTTACCGAAAGATATGCCCCATTTTTGCCAAGGTTGTGCACTTTGTTTTGGTAAAGGTGAAAGTTTTTGTCCTCATAGAGATAAAATAACACCTATACAAATCGCAATGGGAAAAGCAAATTTAATTATTTTGGCAAGTCCTGTTTATGTTTTGCATGTAAGTGGTCAAATGAAAGCATTTCTTGACCATTTTGGCTTTCAATTCATGATACACCGTCCTGATAAAACAATGTTTTCAAAAACAGCCATAGTTGTAACTACTGCAGCAGGCGGCGGAATGAAATCAACAATAAAAGATATGACTATGAGCCTAACTCATTGGGGTGTAGGAAAAATCTTTACTTACGGTAAAGCAGTTGCCGCATCTGATTGGAAGGGTGTTAGCGATGATAAAAAGAAACAAATTGAGAAAGAGGTTAATAAATTGTCTGTTAAGATAGCAAATAAGTCTAAATCTTCTATCCCAGGTTTTAAAGTAAAGTCTCTTTTCTATATCATGAGGTTTATACAGAAAAAATTCGCATTTAATCCCATTGATAAAGATTATTGGGAAGAGCAGGGGTGGCTTAAGAAAAAACGCCCTTGGTAACAATTAATAAGAGTTTGAGCTGCAAATTAAGGTTGACTAAAAACACTGAGAACTAAGATGTTTTTTCTATATACAAATTCTGCGTCATAGAATTTGTATATAGACTACTTTTTGTGCAAACAATAAAGGTTTATTAACCTAATTAAATAAATAGAAACTAAGGCTTCCTTATACTTTCTCGGATAATCTCTACTTAGTCCCTGGTTGCACGTTTGCTGATAGTAAACCTTGTAAATCATTACATAGACTCACTTTGTTTTTGATAAATTCTTTGATAATTACTTCTGTGCATGCAATTAATATTACAGAAACCCTTAAGATAGCCACGGCAAATATACAAGAAAACCAATATACATCTTTTGAACTATCTGTATTAAACATGCTACCAATTATTGAAGTTTTCTTCCCCTTTGACAAGTCATTAAAGAACTCCTCAGTATCATCATTAAAATCACGAGCTTCATGGTCACAGATCTTAATACATTCTCCACAATGATTTTAACCTTATTAAAATCATTGTCAATATAAGCAACATTTGCCCCAATCACCTGACAATTGCTAATACATTTATTACATCCTACACACTTTTCTTCGCTTAAATAGATTAAATCCTTGTAGTTATATGCCATTTTTTGAAACCTGCTATATTATGCTTATTCCTAATGATTATACTGTGATTTATACATAAAACAACAAGAAATTTTAGATATTGTTAATTATATTTTAATTTGAATAAAAACAATAAAGATTTAATAAGATAACTTGTTAGCAGCGTATACAAACTTTGTTCTAAGTACATTTAAAGCTATTTTTATAAGGAATTGTTGTAGAAGTATGTCAGATAAAAGTGTATGGAAAATATATGAAAATGAGATAAAAGATGATAATATGTAATAAGGAATCATAAAATAGATATATTTGAAAAACATCTATTTAATGGTAAAAACGTTGAAGTATTGTTGAGATGTAGGGGAGGTATGTATTAGTGCAAGTTTTGAGAAAAGAAGTAGAAAAATCATTTTTTTACACAAAAAATAATATGATAATTGATGCAAATCAAGAATTTATTGATTTAACAGCTTTTAACATGGAAGAAACATTTCCTTATTTGCAGTTTCTTTTAAAAGATAATAAAGTAGGTGTAGCAATACATAATATACCTGACTTAGTACTCCTCGCAGCTAATCAAAAGTATTTAGATTTTCAGGATTTTTCCAATAATTCTATTGAAAATAATATAGGTAAGAGATTTAAAGATAGAGTAAATATGTTTGAAGGTAGTAAGACAGAAGAAATTTTTGAAGAAATTATTAGAACTGGTGAAGCCTCTTTTGTTGAGGAATTTAAATATGAAAGCCTAGAAATGGGAATTACATATTGGGATTTAACTATAATACCAGTATCTGTTCAAGGAAAAGTTAAATATTTAATTGAAACTGTTTCTGAAGTAACGGAAAGAGTTATAAATAGAAAAGTTATTATGGCACAAAATAAGGAAATTGAAGCGCAGAAGAAATTTATAGAAAAGCAGAAGGAGCAAATGGAAGCTATTATTAATGGTCTAGGTGACGAAATCTTAATATTAGATAAAAGCGGAATCTATATAGGGCTAAGTGATTTATTAAATAATAAAATCAATCCAGTAGGTAAAGATTATGAAGAAATTTATAATGAATTTGAATATTGGGATTTAGAAGGAAACAAGCTCCCTTTAGAAGAAACTTCTACTGTTAAAGCACTAAGGGGAGAAACTGTTAAAAACTTAAAGCTTAAAACCATTAGGGATGGGAAAATACGGTATATAGATAATACTGGTATACCCATTTTTAACAGGAACAATGAATTGGAATATGTTATTAGGATAACTCATGATATTACTGAGATAGTGGAACAAAGTAAAAAAATTGAAGAACAGAAAAAAGCTTTAGAGGTAATTATCGAAAGTATATCTGAGGGGATTTCTATTATTGATGATAAAGGAGAATTTAAACTATTTAATGGGAATTTAAGGGAAATGTTCACACCTTGTCAGGGTTATTTAGGGGATATCTATGACTGGTATAAAGAAAGTGAATTTTCATATTTTCAAGGGGATAAAATTCCCGTTGAAAATCTTCCTGTTAGTCGGATTCAAAGAGGTGAGAAATTTTCTAAGTTGAAGGTATCTGCTAAGTTACCTAATAAGTTAGTTCATTTTGATGTTAGTGGGACACCGATTTATGACAATGAAGGGAAATTTTTAATGGGAGTAATCTCCTATCGTGATATGACGGATTATTACAAGCAAGAAGAAATATTAAAAAGTAGGAATAAATTTTTGAATAGACTTATAGATAATCTTGAACTACCTGTAGTTACCATTTCCGCCGCAGATTTAACGATTTCACAAATAAATCAAAAGGCCTTTGATATTTTGAAAGATATTCGACCAGATATTAAATCAGCTGTGAAGTTGAAAGGAAGTGAAATTACTGGTATACTTTCAACTTTTAAGGAAACTGTGTATTATAAGAAAGTAAAAGAAGTTATAAAGGAGAAGAAAATAAAGTATATAAATAAAAGAACTCTTGTAATTAATGGAAATGAAGTCTATTGGAATGTTATATTTGACCCAGTGTTTAAAGCAAATGGTGAAATTGAAGAAATACTTGTGTTAATTATTGATATTACAGCGGAAATAAAATCTAACAAAATCATGGAAAAGGCATTGAAATCCCAGGAAGAGTTTTTAGCTAATATATCTCATGAACTTAAAACCCCACTGAATGTGATATATTCAACAATACAGTTATTTAATATGTATTGCAAAAATGATTGCTTAGATGAAAAGAAGGAATCAATTTTTAGATACATAAATTCCATGTTCCATAATTGCTATAGGTTATCTAAGCTCATTAATAATATAGTAGATTTATCAAAAATTGATGCAGGGTTATTCCAATTGAATTTCTCGAATAATAACATAGTGGGAATAATAGAGGAAATAGTAATGTCAGTTACTGAATACAGTGATATACAGGGTTTAAGTATAGTATTTGGTTCTAACATCCAAGAAAAAATTATTGCTTGCGACCCAGAAAAGATTAATAGAATTGTGTTAAATCTTATTTCAAATGCGATAAAGTTTTCCGATAAAGGTAAAGAAATATTTGTAAGTGTTGAAGATAAAAATGAGTTCATTGAGATATCTGTGAAAGACAATGGTATTGGAATTGATCGTAATCAATTAGAAATGATATTTAATAGATTTAAGCAAGTAGATAAATCTCTCTCAAGAAATGCGGAAGGTACCGGTATTGGACTAAGTTTAGTAAAGGCCATTGTTGAACTGCATCATGGAAGGGTATATGTTGAAAGTGAGTTTGGGAAAGGAAGTAAGTTTACAGTAGCACTTCCAAACAGAAAAATGATGCAAGAAAATATATTCATTAGTAGTAAGATGGAAAACAAATGTGAAAGTTTGCAGGTAGAACTTTCAGATATATGTGCTTATTAATAAATAAATTTGAAATAATTTGCAGGAATATAATGGTTGGTGTCGAATATCTTATTTAGAGTATTAAGGATTTTATGGAGGCAGTTATGGAAACATTTATAGCTAGACAACCTATTCTAAATAAACATAATAAGATATTCGGGTTTGAACTTTTATTTAGAGATAGCAATGTAAATATTTATAATTACAACGATGGTGATGAAGCTACATTAGAAGTTCTAAGAAACATTTACTTGAATTTTGGAATGAATAAAATAATAGGGAATAAAAAAGCTTTTGTGAATTTTACTGGCACTTTGCTTAAATCTGAGGTTTTTAATTTAATTCCTTCAGAAACCTTAGTTATCGAAATATTAGAGAATATAGAGCCAGAAGAAGATATAATTGATGCCTGCAAAATATTAAAACAAAAGGGTTTCATGATTGCACTGGATGATTTTGTTTTTCATAAAAAATATGAAAAGTTAATTGAAATCGCTGATATTATTAAAATAGATTTTAGAAAGACTAAAGGGATTGAAAGAAGAAATATTATAAGAAGAATTAAATTAAAAAATGTAAAGTTTCTTGCAGAAAAAGTAGAGACTATGGAAGAATTTACAGAGGCAGTATCTTATGGATATTCACTTTTTCAAGGATATTACTTTAGCAAACCAGTTATGATGTCCTCTAGAAAGATACCAGAGAATAAGATGATTTATATGAAATTATTTAAGGAACTAAATGGTAAAGACTTGAACTTTGATGCCATTGAAAATTTGGTAAAGCTAGATATTTCTATATCTTATAAGTTATTAAAACTTATTAATTCTGCATCTTTTGGACTTAAGAACAATATTAAATCTTTAAGACACGCTCTTAATCTCCTAGGTGGGCAAGAAATAAAGATCTGGGTCTATTTTTTAATTATGAAGAATATTAGTGTCAGTAAACCAGATATTTTACTTCAAAACTCATTGATTAGAGCTAAGTTTTGTGAATTAATTGCGCATAAGACTTCATTGGTGGATATAGCTGAAAATGCATATTTAATGGGAATGTTGTCCTTAATTGATATTATTCTCGATAATCCAATGGATGTGTTGTTGGAGGAATTAATGGTGCCAGCTGAGGTAGGAGACGCATTACTAGATTTGAAAACTAATATTTTATGGAAAATCCTACATATTGTTAGATTATATGAAGTGGGCGATTGGAATGAAGTAGTTAGATATTCAGAGGAATTTCAACTAAGTGAAGAATTTCTTTCAAAAGCATATATAGAATCCTGTGAATGGGTAAATGGAATTATCTCATGAAATAAATTTAAATATTACAATAAAAACAAATACTTACAAATAAGTGTTGACATTGAAAAAAATTAGTAATATACTATTGTAAATAAAAGACTGTGAAGAGGAAGAGTAGATAAATAACTATTCTAAGAGAGAGAAACTCATCGGGTGAGAGGTTTCTTGAATAAGTATTATTGAAAACCACCTCTGAGTTGAGTACTGAAATTAAGTAAGTATTTCCGCTTTTCTGCGTTACAGAATTTGAGAGACAGCACTGCTATATTGTAGTTCTGTAATTTGGGTGGAACCGCGACGTTACTCGTCCCTATTTTAGGGAGGAGTTTTTTTGTTCTTAAAATATATACAATAAAACATTGAAGAGGAAGAGTAGATAAATAGCTATTCTAAGAGAGAGAAACTCATCGGGTGAGAGGTTTCTTGAACAAGTATTATTGAAAACCACCTCTGAGTTGAATACTGAAATTAAGTAAGTATCTCCGCATTTCTGCGTTATAGAATTTTGAGAGACAGTACTGCTCTATTGGAGTACTGTAAATTGGGTGGAACCGCGACGTTACTCGTCCCTTTTATTAGGGAGGAGTTTGTTTTTTTTGCAATAATAATAAAAAATAAGGAGTGGAAATTATGATTAAATTAATGTTGAAGAATGGGAAAATTATTGAAGTTGAAAAGGAAGAAGGGAAAGATGCATTAAGACATACAGGGGCTCATATACTTGCTCAGGCTGTTAAAAGACTATTTCCATGTGTAAAGCTTACAATTGGGCCTGCTATTGAAAATGGGTTCTACTATGACTTCGATTCAGAAGAATCTTTTACACAGGACACATTAGAAAAAATAGAAGAAGAAATGGAAATTATCATAAAGGAACATTGGAAACTTGAAAGCTTTGTTCTATCTAGGGAAGAGGCTATTAAACTTATGATAGAAAGAGGAGAACCCTATAAAGTTGAATTAATTAACAAACTTCCAGACAGTGCAGAAATATCTTTTTACCAACAAGGAGAATTTATTGATCTTTGTGCTGGCCCACATGTTATAAATACTTCCATTGTAAAAGCAGTTAAACTTATATCTGTAGCAGGTGCATACTTTCAAGGAAATGAAAATAATAAAATGCTTCAGAGAATATACGGAACTGCCTTTACTAAGAAAAGTGATTTAGAAGAGTACCTTAACATGATTGAAGAAGCTAAAAAAAGAGATCATAGAAAATTAGGAAGAGAACTAAAGTTATTTGAAATAATGGAGGAAGGTCCAGGATTTCCATTCTTTTTACCTAATGGTGTTGTTCTTAAAAATAATTTGATTGATTATTGGAGAGAACTTCATAAAAAATATGAATATGAAGAAATAGAAACTCCACTTATTTTAAATAGAAAGCTTTGGGAAACTTCTGGACACTGGCAACACTATAAGGAAAATATGTATACAGTAAATATTGATGAAGAAGAATTTGCTATAAAACCAATGAATTGCCCTGGTGGTATGTTGGTGTATAAGGCAGAAACTCATTCTTATAGAGACTTTCCAATTAGGTCCGCTGAACTAGGTAAAGTGCATAGGCATGAGTTATCTGGTGCTCTTCATGGTTTAATGAGAGTTAGGGCTTTTACTCAGGATGATGCTCATATTTTTATGCTTCCGGAGCAAATAAAAGGTGAGATTAAGGGGGTAATAGAACTAATAAATGAGATATATACAAGGTTTGGATTTAAATATAGAGTAGAACTTTCTACAAGGCCAGAAGATTCTATGGGTAGTGACGAAGAATGGGGGCTTGCAGAGAAATCTTTGGAAGGAGCTTTAGTAGAGCTGAAAATGGATTATAAAATAAATCCAGGTGACGGTGCTTTTTACGGACCAAAGATAGATTTTCATCTAGAAGATAGTATAGGTAGAAGCTGGCAGTGTGGAACTATACAATTGGATCTTCAACTTCCTCAAAGATTTGATTTGAATTATATAGGGAGCGATGGTGAAAAGCATAGGCCAATTGTTATTCACAGAGTTATTTTTGGAAGCCTTGAGAGATTTATTGCCATATTAATTGAACATTTTTCTGGAAAGTTTCCTACATGGGTTGCCCCTGTTCAAGTAAAAGTATTGCCAATATCAGATAAATTTCATGATTATTCTAAGTCAGTAGTTAATGCTTTGAAGCAGAATAATATTCGAGTGAAGTTTGATGGCAGAGGAGAGAAAATTGGTTATAAGATCAGAGAAGCTAGGAATGAAAGAATACCATATTTAATAGTTATTGGAGAAAGAGAACAGCAAGAAGGAACTGTTTCTTTAAGAAGCAGAAAAAATGGTGAGGAAGGTAATATAACATTAAGTGAGATAATTTTAAGAATTAAATATGAAATAGATAATAAAGTTTTATAGTGTCCTAGGAAGTAAAGGAGTAGCCTGACGGCTTGCTGTAATATTGTGGATTTAAGATAGTGCTGCTCCTATAGATAACCTTAGGACATATTTATAGTCCTGTTAGCTGTTCACTTAGGTTCCATAGATTCTTGGAAAGCTCTTTTTCATAGGATAATTTGGAGGATTTAATGGGTTTTTTCTTGTAAAAATATTTTCCAGTGACGGTTTGTACTTCTTCAGAAGTTGCCAAATAAATTGCAGTGGAAGCACCTTGAAGCGGTGTTAAGAAAAATGGCTTTAGCATTTTACTGATGGCAGATCCAAAGCCAGTTTTTCTATTCACACCCATTTCAGTAGCCACAGCACCGGGATGAAGACAATTCACTGTAACTTTGGTACCCTGTAGCCTTTTAGAAAGCTCATAGGTGAATAAAATATTAGCAAGCTTTGACTGAGAATAAGCCTTAATTAAATTGTAATTATTTTTCAAGTTAACATCCTTAAAATGTATGTTACCAACCTTGTGAGCACCTGAAGCTACATTTATAATCCTTCCAGGGGAGCTGTTTGAAATAGTTTCTAAAAGTAAGTTAGTCAATAGAAAGGGGCCTAAATGATTTACTCCAAACTGTAGCTCAAAGCCATCACTGGTTTCATGTCTACTTGGTAAAATTACACCTGCGTTGTTTATTAGTACATTAAGTTTTTTATATTTTTCCTTAAATGCTTCAGTAAACTTCCTTATACTATCCATATTACCTAAGTCACAAATAAATAAGTTCACATTATCACTTTTACTTTCTCGCTTTATATCTATTAAAGCCTTTTCACCTTTTTCTTTACTTCTGCAGAGAATAACCACTGTGGCAAAAGTTTTTGCAAGTTCTATTGCAGTAGCTTTTCCCATTCCTGCACTACCGCCTGTAATTAAAATAATGTCCTTACTATTCATGAATACCAACCCCTTTATCAATATATAATACATTTTACCTTAAAATTGTAAACAAAGATAACTTAAATTTCCTAATTCATAACTTCTGTATATGACCTTGGGATCTACCTTATTGCCGCTGCCCAGGGCTATAAATAGGGGTACAAAGTGCTCAGCGGTTGGAACTGCTAAATTGGCATTAGGTGCTAGTTTCTTATAGTTATAAAGAGAGGCCATATCCCTGGATTTTATGGTGTCAATTAACCATTCGTCGAATTCTACTGCCCAAGAGTCTGGAGTTGTCTGGTCCCATTTAACTTCTCTTAGGTTATGCACAGTAACCCCACTACCAATTATTAAAATATCCTCCTGACCTAGACCTTGAAGCGCTTTACCAATCTCAACTTGTTCCTTAATTGGTAAAGACGCGTTTACGGAAATCTGTACAACGGGAATATCAGCATTAGGATATAAATGCTTTAAAAGCGTCCAGGATCCATGGTCTAAACCTCTAGCTGTATCCTTTTTTACCTTGATACCATTTCCGGTAAGTTTTTCTTGAATTTTTAACGCAATTAGACTTGAACCTTTTGCCTGATATTTTATTTCATATAACTCTCTAGGGAAGCCATAAAAATCATAGATTGTATCATATACTGTATCTGCTGATGAAATCGTTAAAGTTTCGCTTTCCCAATGAGCTGTAAAAATCACAATAGCTTTTGGTTTTATACTTTGCCCAAGGTTACTTAAAAAATTTGTATACTCATTGTCCTCAATAGCCGTCATGGGAGAACCATGGGCCAAAAATAATGATTGAATCATATTTACCACTCCTAATTTTAGTTACTAGTTAATAATTCCTATCAATTAGAATATATCAAAATAATCACTTATTGTCAATTTTAAATGTAGGTTATTTCATTTTTCTCTTAATACATGATATGATTACATTGGAATATTAGGATTTTAAAGTATTCTAAAATAAAAGCTGGCAAATAATTATATTTGTCCTGGAGGTAAGAATGGCTAGAAATCAAAGTGTAAAAGAAAATTTTAATTACAATAACATAGAGAAAACAAATAAAAACTTTATGTATAAAAATCTTGAGAGAAGCAATTGTTATAATAGTGACTTTTCAAATTCTAATTTCGATTATGTAAGTTTTAGAGGCGCGCATTTTAAGTCCTGTACTTTTTTTAAATGTACTTTTAAATGGTCGGAATTTATTGGAACAAACTTAAAAGGCAGCAACTTTAAAAAAACCTTATTTGAAAATGCTATATTTGACTCTGTAAATTTAGAGGGGGTCAATTTTAAAGATGCAGAATTTAAGAATACTATATTTATGTCTACAGACGTAGAGAAGGCTAAAAATCTAAATATTGAAGATCCAGAGATTAGGATCTACGAGAAAATGCCTCAATTAGATATTAGTGAGGAACTGCAGAGTACTGTGGAAAATGTTATGAAAAATAAATATGTAAAGGCTGCAAGAGTTTTTGATACAAAAGAAGCCGGTTTGAACCTACTAAATATAATGATATTATTAGAGAACTTTGATCAAGAAACACTAATCAAGGGACTAAATATAATAGAGGCTCAATTAGATAGAGATTTCTATACACTTAGTTATATAATTAAGTTTTTACTAAATTGCAAAGTAAAAGGAACGCTTTGATTTTCTTGAAGGTCCCTAATGTTGACAATAACCCCGTCCCCATGTCTTGATACTTTTTCAATATTGTGATACATTGTTAAAGTAACACTGTTGATGCAAAATTAATGTATTATATATAATGGTGTTTTGTCCTAGGAGGATAATTTATGAAAATCGGAACAGTAAAATGGTTTAATTCAGAAAAAGGTTTTGGATTTATTGAAGTTGAAGGTGAAAAAGACGTTTTCGTTCACTCATCTGCAATTCAAGGAACTGATTCAAGAAAAAGTCTTGAAGAAGGTCAAAAAGTTCAATTTGAAACTGAAAAAGGACCAAAGGGACTTCAAGCTATTGAAGTTTCAGCAATATAATTTTATAAATTATTAAAATTTTTAATATTTATATTGCAAATTTTTTGCCGCCTTTTTAAGGTGGCATTTTATTTAAGTAATTTTAACCAAACTGAAAAAGCCCTGCTGGCAAACTTTGCCTGCAGGGCTTTTTAAAAAAAATCTAAGCTAGGAATTCAACCGGAATGTTAAGAGTCAAACCAGTACTATTTATTTCATAATTCCTTCCGTAAACATTTATATCTACTACGGAACTACCATCTATTTTGAAATTCACACTAGTTTTATCAATGGATACAATTAAAATTGAATCTTTGTATATTATACGGAAACTATATGAATTCCATACCTTAGGAATGGAAGGGTTAAATAACAGAACCTCTCTATCAGATCTCATCCCACCGAAGCCATAGACTATGTTGAGCCATGCAGCTGCAATGGAAGTTGTATGTAAGCCTTCATTAGTGTTTCTGTTGTAATCGTCTAGATCAAGACGAGTAGCAAACTGGAAGAACTTATAAGCCTCTTCATGCATACCTATTTCTGATGCTACTATAGAGTGAACTGAAGGTGATAAAGATGACTCATGTATACACCTTGGTTCATAATATTCATAGTTTACCTTTTTACTTTCTTTGGAAAAATCTTGACTGTATAAAAATAACATCATCAATACATCAGCTTGTTTAATCATACTTGTTCTATAAATTCTATCATAAGACCAATTGTGATAAAGTGGAAAGTCCGTTATTGGAATTGTATTTATATCAATATAGGGTAAAGTGGAATAACCATCGTGTTGATCATATATCCCTGTAGCTGGATCTTTAGGAAGTGCTGTTTTTTCAGCCATCTCCTTCCAATCTGCTAACTCTGTTACTGTAAATTGAGTTTTATTTTCTACCTCTTTTAGTTTTTCAGGGGCAGAAGTTCTCATTTCCTCAATTACCTTTAAAGTAAATTCCATTGATTTTTTTCCGAGATAGTTAACAAAACAATTATTATTAACCATCATATGGAATTCGTCTACACCCATTACCCCATAGAAGCCATACTCTTTAGTAAATGGATTCTGTTGGATT
>JACMJL010000181.1 GCA_014380625.1 Clostridiaceae bacterium | reverse complement strand
TTCTCTACCTTATTAACAGTTTCTCTATCTGTAAATAATACGCCTGCAAACTCTAATTCCATACGTCCATTAGGAAAATCATCCTCAATAACAAGATATTGTGGACCTTCTGCATTTACAAAAGGAGCAATGTAAGTGTTTTTATTAGTACATATAATTTCTGTGCTTTCAAATCCTATCACATTTAATGAAGCCTTTACACTATCTGAAGGTCTTGGTGTAATTTTATCTATCATAGACCAAGGAAAACTTACTTTAGTTCTATCATTTATGTATGATAAAAACTCATTTTCTACTAACTTATTCCTTACCCATTCTTTAACAATAACTTCAATTGATTCATGAAGTTTTTCTCCATTGTGAGAGCAATTATCCATACTCACAAAAGCTATGGGTAGTTCACCATTTTTATATCTAGTATATGCCAAGGAAGCAACTTTAGACATAATATGTCTAGGTACTTCTGGGCCTTGGTTCATATCTGTTTGAACTTCATCAAAATATTCTCCTGATAACTTCTTAAGATTATAACCTTTTTCTGTAATTGTAAAACTAGCCATCTGTAGAGACGGTTTTGTGAAAATATCCTTTAGTCTATTCCAATGATTTTCTCTTGAAACATCTCCAACTAATCCTTCGCTTATACTTGCAACAACTTTTTTATCTAAAGTTCCATCTGGATTCATTATAACAAGAAGACTTAGGTTATCATATGGGGTATACACCCTGTCAATGATTTCAAAATCAAAAGTTTCAACTGCTATTATTCCAGTAGTCGCTTTACCATGGTTTAGTAGTTTTTGCTGAAGTGTTGCAGTAAATCCTCTAAATATATTTCCTGCGCCAAAGTGTACCCATGTTGGATTTTCTGTAGTATTTGATACCATATCATCATAATTAAATTCTGGCAATTCTATACCAGCGTCCTGCCATGTTTCTTTATTTGTAATACTTTTCTTGTTTAATCTCAACATACTAATTATCCTTCCTTATATATAATTAATGATTAAATTATAACTATTATTTTTGTAACTGCTCACAGAGATCCCAAGCACCTAAAATATACATTATTCCAAGAGCCCTGTCATAAAGTCCGTAGCCCGGTCTACATTTTTCTCCCCATAGATGCCTTCCATGGTCAGGTCTTGCATAGCCTTTGAACCCTATTTCATGATAAGCCTTAACCATACCTGTTACATCTAAAGAACCATCTACATTTCTATGAGAAGTTTCAATAAAATCACCATTTTCATAGTGCTTGATATTTCTAATATGTGCGAAATGTATTCTTGAACCAAACTCTTTTATTATAGCTATTATATTATTATCGGGATTAGATCCAAGTGATCCGCTACAAAGAGTTAAACCATTATATGGGCTATCTACAAGACTTAAGAACCTTTTGATATTATCTCTATTTATAATAAGTCTTGGTAATCCAAATATAGGCCATGCTGGATCATCTGGATGAATTGCCATTTTAACATCATTTGCCTCACATACAGGAATTATTTGATCTAAAAAGTATTTAAGGTTATTCCATAAATCTTCTTCAGTTACATTCTCATAGGATTTAAATAGCTCTTTTATATGCTTCAATCTTTCCGGTTCCCAGCCTGGCATAGTATAATCTTTAATACCATTAGCAATACTATCTACTAATTCCATAGGATCTGCATTATCTATTTTAGATTTCTCATAGAATAGTGCTGTAGAACCGTCTGGAAGTTTTTTTGCTAGATCAGTTCTTGTCCAATCAAAAACAGGCATAAAATTATAACAAATAACCTTTACTCCTACCTTACCTAATTTTTCTATAGTTTTCTTATAATTTTCAATATATTTCTCTCTGGAAGGTAGACCTAATTTAATATCTTCATGGACATTTACACTTTCCACTACATCAATATTAAAACCACCCTTTTCAATAATCTCTTTTTCTTTTAAAATTCTTTCCATTGACCACTCTTCACCAGCTGCTATATCATGTAATGACCACACTATTCCTTCTACTCCTGGAATTTGTCTTATTTGATCTAAGGTTATAGAGTCATTGCCTTCTCCATACCACCTAAATGTCATTTTCATTATCATCAACTCCTATTATTATTATTATTAGTATTATTTTAATACTTATTTATATTTCTATACAATTAAATTATAATAATTTTATATTGAATGAACCATACAATATATAATTATATTTGCACTATATCACTATTAATTTAGAAGTAAGTCCGTCAAGGTACATGGATATTTTTAGATAAAAATGGGACAGTCTAAAATCAATTATTTTGAGACAATCCCATTTATAGATTTAAATAAACTGATGTTTTAGTAATGTTGTTCTTACAGGATAGTACGCTATTAGAATTATTCCAGAAACATACATTCCTAAAAAACCATATGCTAGTCCGTAGGAAATATAGAAGCTTCCATCAAATACAGTTAATTTTCGTTCATTAACAGTATTATACTTTTTTTTTGCATTTTCATAAGAAACATTTTTACCGGGATATTTGTTGTATACTAATGCATAAATTCCGATTATAGCAACTATTAATCCAAATATGATATCAGCTGAATACATAAGTTATTACCTGCCTTATTTTAAATTATTTATTTGTATTTATTATACTTTGAATTAGATCCTGATAATCTTTGCCATAAGTCTCATATAAAGGCTTAACTTTTTCCTGGAATGTTTTGTTGGTTTGTAACTTAGTAATAAAAACTCCTTTATCAGCAGTTTTTTTCTTAGCCTCTTCTTCATCTTTTAACCATTCTTGTCTTTGATATTTAGCAGCTTCTTTAGCAGCTTCTTTTATTATTTTTTGATCATCCTTTGAAAGATTATCCATGCTAATTTTACTTGCAACAATCATTTCAGGTATTCTCACATGCTCAACTATAGTAATATGTTTAGCTACTTCATAGTGGTTTGATGATATATAGCTTAACCAGTTATTTTCCGCACCATCAATTACGCCGATTTGTAATGCTCTATATACTTCCCCATAAGTCATGGGAGTAGGCAAGGCACCTAAAGCATTAACCATATCAATCATAATTTTATTTTCCTGAACTCTTATCTTTAACCCTTTTAGATCATCTGGAGTTACTATATCTTTTTTAGTATTATAAAAGTTTCTTGCTCCTGCATCAAACCAGCATAGACCAGTTAACTTAAAATTTTCTAAACCAGTTATTATATTGTCTCCTATAGGTCCATCTAACACTTTAAACATGTGCTCTTGATCCCTATAGATATATGGAAGAATTAAAACTCCCATTTCTTTATCAATCACAGATAATGTAGATACACTTACACGTATGAAATCAATGCCTCCAAATTGAACCTGCTCAATTGCATCTTTTTCATCTCCTAGCTGTCCAGCTGGATAAACATCTACCTTTATCCTACCATTAGATTTTTGTTCTACTATTTTAGCAAACTCTCTATCCGCTCTTACAGTTACATAATCTTCACTTTGATTATCTGCTAACCTTAAAAAAATTTCTTTTCCACTAGTTACTTTACTTTGTAAATTAACATTAGTTTTGGTACAGCCTACAAATAAACATATGAAAAGAATGCTACTAGAAATAATAACAATGACGGGATTTTTATTCATTATTTTGCCATGAGAAAAGAATGTCAGTGGCAGAAGCCTGTAGTTCCTCTAGGGTGGGATATTGCAAATTTTCATCTATGTCAAAATCTGCATTTAAAAGAGATTTTATTCCAGCCTGTAACTTTGATGTGAAGTTAAGAAGTTTGTATTTTTTTGCCTTTGCTACTGCTGACTCAAAATCTATAGAATCCTCCGCAGTCATTTCCTCCTTAATTAGAACATAATACATTACCAGATAATTTTGTCTCTCAGTTGGAAATAAAGCTGCTAAGTTTTCTGATATCGCATCCTTTTGGGCATCCCCATATGGAAAAATTTTTTTTGAATATGCTTCAAAACTACGAGATTTTTCTTCTTTGCTGCGAAAATCCAAAAGATTACTCAGTATACTTGACATATCATCACCTCATATAATTAATTTGTACTATAAAACACCTTAATATAAATATAATATCCTAAAAATAAAAAAGAATCCATAAAGCCTTTATTCAATATAGCTAAATCTCCTGTAATCACTTCCAGGAGATTTGGCTTAGATATTTATAAATTATGTGTATAAATTATTTTTTTGTAGGATTGATGATTGCTTTTACTTCATCTTTGTCAACATTAGTTTTGTCAACAACCATTGTTCCTGTATCTATTAATTTTTGTGAAGGTTTCTTTCCATTTGCTAAATCTACAGCAGTTTTTACGCCTTCATAACCCATTAAGTACTGCTTTTGAAGTACTGTAGCTACTTCGAATTTATTTTCTTTAATTGCTGTTTCAATTTCTTTTGAGAAGTCAAAACCTACCATTACTATGTCTGTACGTTTAGATTCTCTAAGTCCGGTTACAAAACCAACAGTACTACCGTTATTTGGTCCAAACACAGCTTTTAGGTTAGGATATGTGGTTAAGAAATCTTGTGTAAAACCTACAGCTTTTGTTATATCTCCATCGTTTACCTTTACATCTTTGTTTAATACTTCCCAACTTTTTGGAGCATTAGCAGTCCAGTAATCATTAAATCCTTTAAGTCTATCAATAATTGTTTGTGAACCACTGCTACCAATTTGAATAGCAACTTGAGCCTTAGCAGTTTCAGAAAGACCAGATTTCTTCAAACGTGCAATCATTTCTGTAGCAGCAGTTTTGCCTGCGTCTATATTGTTAGTCATAAGAGCAGCACTGTAATTCTCGGTCTTAATCATTGTATCTACAATGACAACTGGAATATTAGATTTGAAAGCATCGGTTACAGGGTTAGCCATAGCTGTGCTATCTACAGGTCCAAGTATAATAGCATCTGCCTTAGCTGATACAGCATCTTGAAGTTGTTGAACTTGTTTCTCAACTTCAGCTTCACTTGCAAGTCCTGTAACAACCAGTTTAACATTTAACTCAGCTGCAGCATCCTTCGCTCCTTGCTCTACAACAGACCAGTACTGATTACCAAGAATCTTAGTTAAGAAATAAACGGTCTTTTGCTCAGATTTCTTACCCTCTGCTGAACCTGTAGAGCTAGTAGATGTAGAGTTACTACACCCTGCAATACCTAAAGTCATGACAGTACTTAATACAATAGCAATTATTTTTTTCATATAATTTATCTCCTTTTATTATAATTTTTTTATTATAATCTTTTTTATTATAATCTTTTTTTTAATTTATTAACGTTTGTTCTTTCTATGACGTCTAACTTCCATAGCACAAGCAGCTACAAGAATTATACCCACAACAATTTGTTGCCAGAAGGAACTAACACCAGTAAGATTCAAACCATTTCTTAAAACACCCATAATAAGTGCTCCAATAATAGTATTAATAATAGTACCTTCTCCACCACCGTTAGCAACACCACCAACTACAGCTGCTGCGATAGCTTCCAATTCGTAACCTGTTCCAGCCATTGGCTGTGCAGAAGAAATACGAGAGGTAACTAAAATACCACATATAGCAGCTGAAAAACCACTTACACAATAAGCAAACATACGTGTACCAGTTGCATTTATACCAGAAAGTTTTGCCGCTTCAAGGTTACTACCGCAAGCGTAAATCTGACGACCGATACGTGTCTTAGCAAGAACAAAATATAATATAATTCCGTATACAATTGCGATTATAACACTGTAAGGAAGTCCACCACTTATACGGCCCCCACCAAGAACATAGAATGCATCTTGTACACTTTGGCTAGGAATAGAATTAGTATAGATAGGTTTTCCATCTACTAATACGTTGGCTAGACCACGGAATACCCACTGTGTACCAAGCGTTGCTATAAATGGTACAACTCCAAGTACTTCAATAGAATATCCATTAATAATTCCCATTAATATACCAAAAACTAATGCTACTATTATACTGAGAACCAAGGGCACACCACTTATAAGTAAGGTTGTTACAATAATACCGGCTAGCGCCATGGATGAACCAGCACTTAAATCAGTACCACCACATACTAGGCAAAAGGTAAGACCATAACCAATAATGGCATAGGTTACAACCTGCTGTGTAATGTTAATTAAATTGTTTGGTGCAAGAAATAAATTTGGTCTTAATATAGCAAATGCTACAAACAACAGGATTAGTGCTGTTCCAGATAACATTGCTCTTTTTGTACTTACGCTGAATCTATGAGAGAAAGATTCTTTTGGCTTTGCTTTTAATGTATCATTCAAAATGATAACCTCCTAAAATAAAATTATAAATACTATTTCATTATTTTGCTTTCTTTTCTAGCTTGTTATAACCGGCTGCTAGATATAAAATCTCTTCTTGAGTTGTATTTTTTGTAACTAGGTCTCCATTTATTGTACCTTCATGTACTACCAAAACACGGTCAGTCATACCAAGAATTTCAGGTAACTCTGAGGAGATCATAATAATTGCAACTCCTTGAGCACTTAACCTATTAAAGAGTTCATATACTTCAAATTTTGCACCTACATCGATACCTCTAGTAGGCTCGTCCACAATTAGAAGTTTAACATCATTGCAAAGCCACTTGGAAAGTACTATTTTTTGTTGATTACCGCCACTCAAGTTACCAACTGTCTGACGAAGGCTAGGTGTACGAGTACGAAGTAATTCCTTATACTTCTGTGCGTTTATATTAGCTGCTTTATCATCAATTATTCCGAAATGTGATAATTGTTTTAAGTGAGCCATGTTGGTATTGTACTCAACATCTAACCCTAGAGCAAGTCCATCGAACTTTCTATCCTCTGTTGCATAACCAATTCCAAGTGCAATAGCTTGTCCAGGTGAATTTACTGTAATTTTCTTACCATCCATAAACAATTCCTTAGAATCAGCTTTATCAGCACCAAAGATGCAACGGGCTATTTCGGTACGACCTGACCCCATTAACCCTGCAATACCTATAATTTCCCCTTTTCTAACTTGAATCTTCTCTACATTTACTATATCCTTACGGCGAATATTCCTAGCTTCGAAAAGTATTTCACCAATTTTTCTTTCATACTTAGGGTACTTGTCTTCCAAAGTACGGCCTACAATCATAGTCACAAGTTCATCTATTGTAATGTCCTTATAGTTACGTGTACCTATATATTGACCATCACGTATAATAGAAACTCTTTCACAGATTTGCTCAAGCTCAGCCATACGATGAGAAATATATACCATACCTACACCCTTTTTCTGAAGGTTTCTGATAATCTCAAATAACTTATCAATTTCTTTATCAGTAAGAGCTGCAGAAGGCTCATCCAGCACTAAGATACGACAATTTCTAGAAATAGCCTTAGCAATTTCAACCATCTGCTGCTGTGCAACACTCAAAGTGTTTACAAGTGCATGTGTATTAATATCTATACCTAATTCATCTAGAACTGCCTTGGCATCTGCATGTAATTGTTTGTCATCAATAAATGGTCCCTTCTTTGGTGGACGTCCAATATATATATTGTCTGCCACTGTCATGTGAGGACATAAATTCAACTCCTGAAATATAATACTTACACCCAATTGTTGGGCTTTGCTAACAGAGTCTATATTCACTTCTTTACCATCGATATAAATTTTCCCTGCATCTGAACGAAAAACGCCGGACATAATCTTCATCAAGGTTGATTTACCAGCTCCATTTTCACCAACAAGACCATGAACTTCACCTTTGTTTACTGAAAGATAAACATTGTCCAGTGCCTTGACACCTGGAAAGGATTTAGAGATTCCTTCCATACGGAATAATTCCTCTGACATATTTTCACCTCTTTCACTTTATTTATAAATTGCTGTTTAAAAGCTTACTTTTCTTTAATTTATATTAATATATTAGCATGTATTGAAAACCGTTTCTATTGACTAGATTGCGACTTTATGTAACCGTTTGTCATTTATGTTTTCAGCAAAAAAAAAGATTTATATTAAGGATACAAGTATCTCTAATATAAATCATTAATCTTAATGGTCTTCCTAAAGCTTAATATATTCTTTTGGTGAAAGGTTTGTGTATTTTTTAAAGGCTTTGCTAAAGTAATTTTGATCTATATATCCAACCTCTAAAGCCACTTGTTTTATAGATTTGTCTCCCTGACGCAATAAATTTTTTGCTTTTTCCATTCGTATCTTTATTAAATAATCTCTAAAGGTCATCCCTTCTATTTTGCTGAAGATTCTACTAAAATAGTAAGTGCTCATTGATACATGCTGAGATAATTCATCTAAGGTTATTTCCTTTATATAGTTACTTTCAATATATTTTCTGGCTTTTTCAATTACATGAATGTTTTTACTTCTTTTATAATTTGATATAAAATTAATAATGTTCTTAATTATCATATTTGTACAATGTTTTATCCCTAATATATCTTCTAAAGTCATTAATTCCTCTAGTGATTTAGTTATATTGAAATCATTAAAATCTTTACCTGTAAATTCACTAATATTTTCAATAATAACATTAAACACATCTATAAGGCTTTTTTTAATAGCTGAAAAATCCTTTAACTCACTATTATCTAGTAATTTATTTATTAGATTATCCAATTCTAATATTGCTCCATCTAAATCTTCATTTATGATTCTTCCACAAATAGTAACTTCCATTTTATTTATGTCTATTTGATCCATTATATTATTCTCTATTTCACTTTTAAAGATAGAATCCATATTTTGCTTTCTTTCTGATGACAGCTTAGCTTCTTTATAGGAGAGATATAGCTTATTTAATCCTTCATTAACATATGACACACCAGTATAAATATTGATTTCATTGTTTGATCTTAAATCATCCTGTAAGCTCTTTAGTAAATTTTCAAATTTTCTACTTAAAATCTCACTTTCTAAATCTTCTTCAAAAACAAAAAGTACAATGTCATTCAAACACAGGCATCCAATAATTTCAGGAAATAGTATGCCTAATTTGTTTTTTATGTTATAAATAGAATTTTCACTAAAAACTTTTTTATTATTAGACTTAAATACTATGGAGCAAAATCTATTATGTTTGATATCCAGCATATCTCTATAACCATCATATTGTTCATTTGTTAATGTAACTCCATATACAATACTTGTAATCATCTCTTTTTCAATATAAGGAATGACTTTTTTATATTTATTTTTTAACTTCTTATTGATATTTTCATCTGTTATTTTTGTGTTTATCTTATCCATTAATTTGTCGACAGCGCTACAGAACTCTTCATTAAAAAAAGGCTTCAATAGGTAATCACTGACTCCAATCTCTATAGCCTTTTTAGCATAGTCGAAATAATTAAAGGCAGTTAATATTACAATTTCAGTATTTTTGCAATTGTTTTTTATAATAGTGGCTGCTTCAAGACCATCCATTATAGGCATATTAATATCCATTAATACAATATCGGGTTTATATAAAATTGCCTTATCTACAGCATCTCTGCCATTTGAACATTCACCTACAACCTGTATGCTATCTTTGTAGTATTTGTTTACAAGAAACCTAAGAGCCATTCTTTCTAATTCTTCATCTTCCACAATCATAAGCTTTAACAATTCATTCACCACCTTCAATTGGGATAAATAGCGTTACTTCAGCGCCTTGTCCTACTTTACTGTCTATAGTAATTAAATTATTTCTATTAAAATATAATTCCAATCTTTGTTTTACATTAGATACTCCCAACCCCGTTGTATCACTTTTTTCTTTAGTAGATTTTTCATTATTTAATATCCCCTGTATCTTTTGGTCTTCTATACCTTTACCATTATCCTTGATACTTATAACAACGAATTTATCTTGTCGTTTTACAGAAATACATATAATACCACCTTGATCTAATTCATTTAGTCCATGAATTATGGCATTTTCAAGTATAGGCTGAATAATCATTGCTGGAATATTGATAGATTCCAAGGTATGATCTATATCAAAATCAAATCTCATCCGACGCCGAAACCTGGTTTGTTGTATAGTAACATAGGCTTTAATCATATCTATTTCTTCTTTTAGTTTAACTAGCTTATCTTTATAGGCTAAATTATATCGTAATATTTTTGATGTAGCTGCTATTAGTGTTGCGGTATTATCTGCATTTTCAAACATAGCCATTCTACTTATAGTATTTAAAGTATTAAATAAAAAATGGGGATTTATCTGGGATTGAAGCGCCAATAAGTGAGTTTCTTTAATCAACTTATCCTTTTCAGCACTTTTTAACCTTTCTTTATGATAATTACTTTCTATTTCAGCTTTCTCATTTAACTCGTCAATAAATATTCTAATGCTGTTTTTCATTTTATTGAAAGCTTTTGCTAAACTATTTAATTCATCATATTTTTGATGATTTAAATCTGCTATTTCCCATTTTGCCTCAGATAATAATCCTGCATAATTGCACAGTTTTCCAATAGTAATGCTTAACTCCTTACTTACATGCATTGAAAGTATATAACTACCTAGTATGATAATTATAAACATACCATATATTTGAACTTGTGTGTTTTTATATTTTTTCAATGTACTAGAATACTCATTATTACTATAGTCTAAGTAAGATACAGTTAAAAGTCCTGAATATTTATTAATATAAACAGCTTGAGTTTTCAGTTCAATTAGTTGATCATAACCTTTTTCATCTAGTTTTTCTTGATTAATTAAAGTATAAGAACCTGTTTTATAGTAATTAAACATATTATTTAAATTTCGTAAATAAACGCTACTAACTTTGTTTTTTTGTATATAAGGGGATATTTGATTAAAAATTTCCTCAACAGTGTTATTTGCAGTAATATATTTTTCAATATAATCTTTATTTTTAGTTTTCATATACATATCAAAAAAGCTCCAACTATTACTAATTTCTACAGAAAGCTTACTAAGCTTTATATTTATATTCATATTGTTATCATACTTTCTTGTTACAATATCTCTTGCATAAATGGAAAAAATAAATCCTGCACTTATTAATATGATAACCGTCACGAAGGCATATTTAACTCTATTACTTATAGATTTTTTTCTCATTTTTATCTCCTTTAGGATACTCTATATTACCCTCAGTTCTATTGAAAAATTTAAAGTATAAAAATCCCATCAAAATGTTTTATTTTATAAGTGCGACCAAATAAATAAAACAAAGGATGGGATTTGTTGAGTTAATGCAAGAAGCATTAATTTCACTTCTATTATACATGATAAGCTTTAGAACTAGCAAGTGCACAGGAATTTCCTTTGTTAACTATACAACCCCTCAAAGAAAAATCAATATGTTTATCATATTTCTTAAAATTTGTAGGATTTGTGCTGAACCTAATTATTTTATAACTTAAATTTTTGAACCATACCATTCAGTTTCTCTGCTAACATGGCTTGATTTTGAGAAGCTCTAGTTATTTCTTGAATTGCCATTACAGATTCATTAACACTTGCTAATATTTACTCTGAACTAGCAGCTGATTCCTCAGCTGTAGCTGATATATTTTCAATTGCAAAGCCAACTTGATTTACTGATGTATTTATATTCTTAGCTGAGTTAGCTACATGATCCGTTATTCCATTTACAATATCTGCATCTTTTTCATATATAACACCTACTTGCAAAAGCAATTCATAGTCAGGAGTAACCGTGGTAGATATATAGTCTAAAACATCCTGACCACTTTGTGATAAATTATTAAAAGCTTTTTGATATTCTGTTTGACACTTGTCATTTCTGCTATTTTACACTATTTTATGACATAATACTACATTTTGTTCGCTATAAATTAGCATTTTTGAGTACATCTTATTCCATATAAATTAAAGAAATCTATCAACTTTACCCTGGACTAATTAATTTGTTCATTCAATAGCTTAAGGGAGCTTCAAAAAAATAACAAGCCGGCTTCTGGTCTATTTTGCGCCAGGCTTCATTGCCACAATCCTTACATAGCAAAATCTGAGTTTTTACATATTATAATATAAAAGTATACCCACAAAATAAAACAGTATAGGAGAGAAAAAATGATTAATGTAACGAAAACCTATCTTCCTGAACTAAAGAAATATGAAGTTTATTTAGAAAAAATATTCGCTCTTGGTTTTGTTACCAATAATG
>JACMJL010000180.1 GCA_014380625.1 Clostridiaceae bacterium | reverse complement strand
TAAATACCCATATACTAATTTTCACAATCAACTAAAACATGAATTGCACCACTACTCTTATTATTTCTTAAAGAAAAAGCTTCTTGTATTTTACTTAGGGGTATTACATGAGTAATCATTTCACTGGTGTTAACTAATCCATCAAGTACCAATTGGACACCTTCTTGAAAGAATCGCCTCATGTCAATATCCCTTCTTGGTTCAGTTGAATATATCTCTAATCTTCTGCGGTGTACTTTGAAAAAATCAACGGGTTTACTACATACACCTATACAACCATACATAACTATCTTTCCACAAAGTGCTGAACACTCAATAGCATCTATCATTCCGTCACCTTCTAAGAGACAGGGTATAACCACATCAAAACCCTGTGGAAAATCGTTCTTTAGAATATCCATAGTAGGAGTATCTTCAGATGGTATTTTATAAGTATGGGTGGCACCATATTTCTTAGCTAACATTAGATTTTTATCATTCAAGTCTGTAACCACAAGAGTTTTAGGACTAAAAAGCTTTAAAACCTGAGTAATCACTAATCCACTAACGCCTTGCCCCATAATTAAAACATTTTTTGTCTGATCAATTTTACTTAATTCTGCAGTATGTATCACTCCAGGTAATATTTCTATTAAACTAGTCTCTAGCATAGGAAAAGATTTAGGTAAAACTTTTACATTAAAAGGCTTGCAAACTATATATTCAGCAAAAGCCCCCCAAACATATCTACAAGTAACATTATCACCAATGCTAAGTCCCAAAACCTTTGAACCTATCTTGTCAATAACCCCCGCTACTTCATGACCTAATCTTGCAGGAGTAGAAATAAATTCTGGATTTCTTGTACCACGGTAAGCCTCCAAATCAGAACCACAAACGGGCGCATTTTTATAATATGAAGAAAATTTTTACAAAAAATATATTCATATAAAGTGCCAATTAAAAGAATCATAATAGTATACTTATTAGATTAAATGGAGGTATGTTATTGTGGAAAATAATACAGGAAGTAATAAAGCAATTGCAAAATTAGTAAATGAGTGTGAAAGCGTGGTAACAGATTTTTCTAAAGAGTTAAAAGATGGTTTAGAAGAAAAAAAGATTACTATAGACAACATTGAAATGTTACTGCTTAAAACTATAAGTACGTTAAAAACTAATTTAATTAAAGCAACTGAAGAAATAGTGAATGAATCAGCTCTTAAAAAAAAAGAGGTAAGTTACTGTGAAAAATGTGGTAAAAAGCATGTTATAACATCAAAAAGTAGCAACTTAGTTATTAATAGTATGCTTGGAGAACTAAATTTAAAAAGACCTTGGTTGTTTTGTAGAAGATGTGGCGAAGGGTATTCCCCCTTAGATAGAGAATTGGAAGTTAATGAGAACTACAAAGTGACAAAAGCACTAGTAGATTTAGTATGCGATTTTGCACAAATGTTACCATTTCAAGAATCAAGTGATGTACTAAATAAACACTTTAATATAAATATGGCATCTTCAACTATCCAGAAAATATCGGAGGACATAGGAAAGAAATTATACCTCAATGAGAAGAAAGAATCAGATGAGCTTTACAATAATCAACATAAGGTAATTGATAAGGTAATTGCGCAAAAGAAAAAGGGAAAATTATACATTGAATGCGATGGCTCAATGGTAGCTATAAGAGGCGATGGCTGGAGAGAAGTGAAGCTTGGAATTATTTTTTCGGATTTAAACGTTTTAAATAAAAATAAACCAAGGCATATTATTAGTGAAAAAGATTATGTGGCTTATCTAGGAACAGCAGAAGAATTTAAAAAGATGTTATGGGCAAGTGCAGTTAAAAACGGGTGTTTAAATGTTGAACAAATAATATTTATAGGAGATGGTGCCCAGTGGATATGGAACATGGTTGATGAGTTGTTTCCAGATGCTGAAAAAATACTGGATTTTTATCATTTTACCGAGCATGTTCATGACTGTGGAATGGTATTATATGAAGATGATAAGATGAGGGAAACGTGGGTAAAGGACATAATTGATGGTATTAATGATGGTTTTATAAATGAAACCTTGTTAAAGCTAAATACAGGGGATTACAAAAAGGCAGCTGAAATAAAAGAAGTTAAAGCGCTAAAAACCTACTTGGAAAATAATAAAGAGAGAATGAACTATAAAGAGTACAAGGAAAAAGGCTATTTTGTAGGAAGTGGGGCTGTAGAAGGTGGTAACAAATGTGTAATACAGCAACGGTTAAAATTGTCAGGAATGCGTTGGAGTAAAGAAGGAGCTCAATATATAGCTACACTAAGAAGTGCAAAGAAGAGTAAAAAGTGGGAGAAAGTGAAAGAGGTTATATATAACAAGTGCGCATAAAACACAAGAATATGCAATAGCTATTTTATATTTTAAGGTATAAAAGTATTCAAAGAATATAGATAGTTCAGAAAATGAGCATAAGGATAACCGGTACCCCCTACAAAAAACCAAGGGGTCATTCTGAGCATTTTTTGAGGTAATATATACCTTAAAAGTAAAAAGGATAACCATTAAAATCACTATTTAATATCTTTAATTGATAAATCTACTCATAAATGAATAGATTTCCAATATTGGGTCATAAGGAAAAAATGCACCCCTTCTTTTCGATGTCTTTTGGCGAATAATTTTTCATACATGCTCCTCCTTTTAATTATGGTGATGGACGACAAACCTAAAGGTCAGTCACGAACAAAATTGAAAATAAAATAAAAAACCCCTTCGCCTCAAATAGAGGCGAAGGGATTCGCGGTACCACTCTAATTGGAGTAACGCTATAGGGCAATTTAATGCAAAGACCTATAGTATACATCCACTTAATAAAATAACGGCTTTCACCGGTTAGAACCAATAGAGAAACCTATTCATCCTAACAACTCTGAGACGAGTTCAACAATCCGTCCTTACTACCTTGCACCTACCGGCAGCTCTCTTAAAGTAATGATCATTTACTACTTCTCTTCACAGTCTTTTAACTCCACAAGTTTGTTG
>JACMJL010000179.1 GCA_014380625.1 Clostridiaceae bacterium | reverse complement strand
TTTTGAATTTACAGATTTGATAATCGATTATAAAGGAAATTTATACTTATCAAAAAATGCTAAAAAAACACCTTGGGTGGATAAAAAACAAGATTAGAGAGGAGAAAATTTATGGCTAGAACTGTAATACCCTTTGGACCCCAGCATCCTGTACTTCCTGAACCTCTGCAATTAAAATTAGTAATGGAAGATGATCGAGTAATTGAAGCTCTCCCAGCTATTGGATATGTTCACAGAGGCCTTGAGAAGCTTGCTGAATTAAAAGATTTTAATCAAATGACTTATGTAGTAGAAAGAGTTTGCGGTATCTGTTCCTTTATGCACTCCATGGCATATGTAAGAGGAATAGAATCTATAATGGGTATACAAATACCTGATAGAGCAGAATATCTAAGAGTAATTTGGGCAGAAATAGGAAGGCTTCAAAGCCATTTCCTTTGGTTAGGCCTACTGGCTGACGCCTTTGGTTTTGAAAGTTTGTTTATGGAAACCTGGAAATATAGAGAAAAGATATTAGATCTGATGGAAATGACAACTGGAAACAGGGTAATTGTTTCTGCTAATAAAATTGGTGGAGTCACTCATGATTTTACTACTGAACATATTACAGCAATTTTATCAGCAGTTAGTGACCTTGAGAAAGAGATGAATCAAGTTGAAACTGTCTTTATTCAAAACTATACTGTTAAACAAAGAACTATTGGTGTTGGTGTTCTAACTAGAGCTGAAGCAATGGAATATAGTGTTCTTGGTCCTATAGCAAGAGCTAGTGGAATCAAGATGGATTTAAGAGAAACTGGGTATAGCGCCTACAAGTACTTGAACTTTGAAACTATAGTAGAAAAAGAAGGCGATTGTTATGCTAGAACTGTAGTAAGAATAAAAGAAATATACCAATCCTTAGACTTGATAAGACAAGCAGTTGAAAAATTACCAACTGGAGATATAATAGTTCCAGTAAAAGGTTTCCCTAAGGGGGAAGTTGTTTCAAGACTTGAACAACCTAGAGGCGAGGCAATTTATTATATAAGTGCAAATGGAACTAAAAATTTACAGAGATTAAAAATAAGAACCCCTACCTTTGGTAATATACCTGCATTATTAAAGATGCTTCCAGGTAGCTATCTGCAAGATGTCCCAGTTCTTGTTTTGACTATCGACCCTTGCATAAGTTGTACGGAAAGATAGGAGGAGGATGTAAAAATGGCAAAGATGTTCGATCTAGTTATTAAAAACTTTTTCGCTAAGAAACCTACAAGGCTTTTTCCAGTAGCTCCAGAAAGAGTTGCTTTTCCTCTTTCAAGAGGTAGAATAGTCTTTGATGAAAAAACCTGTATACTGTGCTCCATTTGTGCAAGAAGATGCCCTGCTGATGCTATAACTGTTGATAGAGCAGCTGGAAAATGGGAATTAGATGCTTTTAGATGTATAATTTGTGGGGAATGTGTTACAGCTTGTCCAAAGAAATCTATCACAATGAGTAATGAAAGAAGGCATGGCTCAGAGACTCAGGTTATAGAAACTTTCATGATGGAGCCACCTAAACCTCCAGCACCAAAACAACCTGTAGTAAAGCCAGCTACCACAGCTGAAGTAACTCCAGCACCTATTGAAAAAAGTAATATTTAAGTATCTTTGGGGTAGGACATCGATTTGTAAATCGTTGCCCTACCCCAATATTTTTCTACAGCTTTTGGTAATATTAATTAATTCTTAAACAGAGGCTTTAGTCACAAATATTAAGGATTTTAGTCTCTTTCAAATTATATGTTAAAGAATTATAATGAATTTAGCTAGATTTTTAATGTTCCTAAACTTCCAGCTATAATATACGATAATTTAATATAAATAAGTCTAAAATTAAAAGGAGAGGATACTATGAAAAAAATATTCTTTTTACTATTTATAATATCCACTTTAACAGTTTCTGGTTGTAATAATAAAAGTAATATAACTACAACTAAAAATGACAATATTAGCTCTACAAATAATACAAAGACTTCTAATCAACCACAAAATGCTTCAATAGAAATTACTACTCCCTCAGCTACAGAAAAGTCTCAAGAGAATCAGCCTAATATAAAACTTTTAAAACCTACTACTATTCCTCAACTAACTTCAGCTCAAAAGGCTCAAGTTAATAATAAACTAGACTCAGTAATTAGTAGTATTAATAGTTCATTGAATTCGCTTGACAGTATTAATGATGTGGATATAAGTTCAGTAAATTAAAAGGGAGATAAAAGTTATGAAAAAAACAAAGATAATGGCAATAGCACTTACAGCATTATTAGTAATACCCTCAGGTGTTTATGCAAAAGAAAACTCAAATAATAAGTCAGCCAACAAGCCATCCATAGTTAGTGAACAAAAAAAAGAGAATATAAAAAAATTGGACAACAATTCCAAACAAGATACCAGCAATTCTCAAAATTTAAAAAATGAAGCAAAACGAGATGAAAAGAAACAACAAATTGAAACCTTCAAAACTAATATGAAAGCTAAACATGAGACTATGAAGCAAATTAGAGGAGAGACGATTACTTTAAAAAAACAGATCGAGAAAAAAACAGTTCAACTTAAAACTATAATAAATGATATTAATGCAGGCAATAAAACTCTTTCAGAAGATATGTTGACCTCATTACTTTCAAAAGCAGATACCTTGAAAATTGATAGTGATGGATTAAAGAGCACTTCAAGTATTGGTAAAGATGTAACTAATGTACAGGATAAGGTTAATAAAAAAGACTTTACTAATGCACTTTCTTCATTAGATACTGTTATAGCCAAACTTCAAGCAAGATTAGATGCACTTAAAAAGTTGAATTCTGATTTGGATGATGCTCTTGTAATTACAAATCAAGCTACTACACCATTAGCAACAGATTTAACAACAAGTTAATCTACTACTATAAATACAAAGGGGGCTACATCACAAATACGTCTGTGACAGCTCCCTGTTTTTTAATTCTTCCTTAAGTTTTATGGAGCCTTGCTGTAGCCTTTCCTTATTACTATCATCAAAGTTTGCCTGACGATTTAGGATATCCATTGCAAAAGAGCTATTCCACATATTAGTTTTTTGAAGACTCTCTGTATCCTCAAGCCACTGTTTATTTTCTATAGAAAGTACTTTTATATCTTCTAAATTACTAATTATATACCAACCCTCAGGTTCTTTTATTAAGTTTACCACTTCCATATCCGGTCTTGGTAAATCTATACCATTAAGGAAGGTATTGAAATAACATGAAACTACAGCTAAATTATCTTTTTCCTCTATTTTTATTACTTTATCTAATACTATTTTATTTATATCAAAACATTTAATTTTTAACTTCATCATAGAAGTATCAGAGATTGATTTGTAAAAAAACTGTTTCAAAACTGTTTCATCCAACTTTTTCTCTCCATTATAAAACTGCTCTATCAAATTTTTTGGGGCGGTTCTATCTATTTGAAACTTATCAATACTTTTAGGTATTGTCGCTTTTCCTTTAGTTGAAATGAATAGGATGCCCAAAAATATTATAAATAGGAGTATTATAAGTCCTCCATATCGTTTCATCTAATTCTTCCTTCCAAGTGCTAGGAATTTGAAATTGAATAAAGATTATTCATATTATTTTGATTTTCAAAAAAATGTTTTTGAGTTATATATTCATCATAATAATATATATAGTCTACAACATCATTTATCTTATCATAAGTACATTCATCATAAGGATTTAACTCTTTATAACAAGTGTTTCGCTTTAAAAGTCTAACTATAGACTTTTTATAAAGTATAAATAAGTTTGTTATCTTATGTAACCTTTCACTTATATCTTCTAACTTTACCAAACTATTTTCCTGACTAAAAACCTCCTGCTTTAGCTTAAGAGTATTTACATTTAGTTGCCATAATTTATTCACTTCTTCAGATACCCATAATAACTCAATATAAACCTTTATATATTTTGCTTGTTTCATAGCTTTAATATTCATAAAATCTGAAGTACTTCCATTAAGTATATATTTGTACTTTTTATGAATTAATTTATATAGCCCTTTAATTTCTTTCTTTCTAGTTATATACTTATATATATGGCTGAAATCGGCTCTCAATGTCTTTAAATCCTTATATCCATCATTAAAGCTAACAATATGGCAACCTAGTTCAAGTTTTAGACATCTAATTTTATAAAGATAATAATCCAATTTAAACAAAAACAACTCTAACTCTGTTCTTTTTATATCCCCGTTTTTTATGGAGTCAAGCAAGTACTTATAATCGCTTTCCTTAGTACCCATTATAGTATTTTTGCAACTTGTTGATAATTTCTTAATCTTACTTAAATCGCATTGATCTAAAACATTTAAATGCCAATCCACCAACTTTTCATAGTATCTTTCATAGGTTTCCTTATTTTTAATCTTAGTATAATGCTCCATATTCCACCCTTTCTTCCATATTGTATTTTGGATATATTATACCATGTTTTACCATTTAATTTTTAAAAAAACATTTTACAAATACATATATTTTATTTTCTATTTTCTTTAATACTGACCTAAAAGTCCTTTATTCTTCCCTGAAAAGTAACTTTAACCACCGAATAAGTAGAAATATGAAAATATTCAAGTAATTTTAGCATAAAAAAAGTAGGTACCAATAATTGGTACCTACTTTTATTTGCAGGAATCTCTCTCTATTAATACATGATCTAATACTATATGCTCTTCTTCAAGTTTTTTCTTATTTATAATTTTTATAAGCATTCGCATCCCAACCGAACCCATATCATACATCGGCTGTTCAATAGTTGTTAGCTTAGGGTAAAAAATTGAAGAAACATAAATATTATCAAAGCCTATTACATCAACATCCTCTGGAACTTTAATATTATTTTCTCTTAAAGCATTAATTACTCCCATAGCAGCCTCATCACTACTACAAAAAACTCCATCAAACTTGGCTTCCTTAATAAGTTCAAGCATAGTCTCATAACCTGCCTTAGCTCTAAGGCCTCCAAACTTAACTAACTTATCATCGTAAGGAATACCGTTTTTTTCCAAAGCATCCTTATAGCCTAAATACCTATCAGCAGATGCATTTATAAATTCTGGTGCATAACCAAAGTATGCAATTTTTTTGTCTCCCTTTTTAATCAAATAACTTACTGCATCAAAAGCAGCCTTTTTATTATCAATGGTAACGCTTGGAAAAGTATGGTTTTTATCCCTAGTTTCAACTAATACTGTTGGTATTTGCTGATTATGTAAAAGAGAAATAATTTCTGGTTCAAGTGAGTTACTCATATAAATTACACCATCAACCATCTTTTCTTTTAACACTCTAATATATTCAATTTCTTTTGCCTGATCAAGATCTGTATTACAAAGAATTATATTATAATCATAAATATTTGAAACATCTTCCCCGCCTCTTACAATCTCAGAATAAAATTGACTTGATATATCAGGAATAATAATTCCAATAGTTCTAGTTCTTTGAGTTTTCAAACTTCTTGCTACTATATTTGGTCTATAATCGAGTTTTTTTATGGCTAGCTGAACTTTAGCCTTTGTATCCTCATTAACCACATCTACATCATTTAAAACTCTTGAAACCGTTGCAATTGAAACCCCTGCTTCTTTTGCAACGTCTTTTATTGATGCTGCCATTTAATCAACTCCTAATCATATTATTAGAATAATTATACTTGTTAATATTTATCTTTACAAGTAAGTTTTTTCTTTTTACTAAAATTCATCACTTTATATAAAATTTATGTTAAAAATTACAAAAGACTCCCTAATATAGGTGAGTCTTTTGTATCTTCGACATCTTTTAAAAATAACAAGTCTAGTTTTAGTCTAGTACAGTTACCTTACAACTTCTACTGAAATATTAAGAATCTGTCCATTAATAGAATATTCAGTATAGGATTGATCCTCATTATATGCAATTTCTACAGTAAGAGTTTCTTTCTTTATGGTATCTTCATATTTTCTAGCAATGGTTTCTAACATTTCATTACCACCTAAATAAAGTTTAATCTTATCTGCTACCTGAAAGCCACTTTCTTTTCTTATATTTTGTACCTTACTAAGAATTTCTCTTACATTTCCTTCCTCTTTAAGTTCTGGAGTAATTGTAGTATCTAAAACTATACCTAATTCTCCCTCCCCAGCAAAGGCAAAACCTTCAAGACCCTGCATTGTTACAAGTAAATTTTCACTACTTAAAACTATTTCTGTTCCTTGAACGTTAATTGGAACTGTTTCTCCAGCTTGAAGTTTCTGAGCAAGGGTCATTTGATTCATACTAGAAATCTCTTTCTTTATTCCTGGTATCAATTTTCCAAAGGGTTTCCCTAAAACCGGTAGATTAGGCTTTATTTCAAAGTTAACATACTTAGATAAATCTGCTCCAAATTCTATAGTTTTTATATTAAGTTCTTCCATAATAATAGCCCCATAATATTCTGGAAGGGATTTAGTACTTACAAGAATTTCAGAAAGCGGTTGCCTGTTCTTTCTATTACTTGCATTTCTAGCACTTCTACCAAGTTTAACTAAAGTATAGGCCATTTCCATTTCTGTTTCTAGATTTTTATCAACAAATTCCTCTTTGTATTCAGGCCACAGATTTAAGTGAATACTTTCAGCTGCATTTTTATCAAGATTAACCACTAAATTTTGATATATTTCTTCAGTTACAAATGGAATAAAAGGTGCTGCAACTTGTATAACTGTCTTTAACACTCTATATAAAGTTACATAAGCCCCTATCTTATCCTCCGTTAAAGTATCCGTCCAATATCTAGATCTATTTCTTCTTACATACCAGTTAGATAATTCATCAACAAAACTTTCAATAGCATTTGCTGCTTGTGTTATTCTATAGGTATTTAAATCATCATCTACCTGTTTAACTAGAGTATTTAACCTAGACATCACCCATTTATCCATTACATTATCACTAACAAAGCTTTCGTATTTCGTTGGGTCAAAGCTGTCTAAGTCAGCATAAAGTACGTAGAATGAATATACATTCCATAGTGTTCCAATAAACTTTCTCTGAGCTTCGATAACCGCATCCTCATAGAATCTTGATGGAAGCCAAGGCGCTGAAGCAGTATAGAAATACCATCTAGTTGCATCTGCTCCTTCATTTTCAAGTACTATAAATGGACTCAAAACATTTCCCTTATGTTTAGACATCTTTATACCATTTTTATCAAGCACATGCCCCAATACTACACAATTTTCAAAAGGACTTTTCTCAAATAAAATTGTAGATATTGCTTGTAGTGTATAAAACCAACCTCTTGTCTGGTCTACTGCTTCTGAAATAAATTGAGCAGGGAAATTATCCTCAAATATTTGTTTATTCTCAAAAGGATAGTGATATTGTGCAAACGGCATTGAACCTGAATCAAACCAACAGTCAATAACTTCTGAAACTCTCTTCATTTCCTTTTGGCAATGAGGACATTCCAACTTAACATTATCTATATATGGCTTATGAAGTTCTATTCCTTCTGGTACATCAATTCCCTTTTCCTTTAGTTCTTCAATACTCCCAATGCATTCTCTGTGTCCACATTCACATTCCCATATTGGAAGTGGTGTTCCCCAATATCTTTCTCTGGAAATACCCCAGTCGATAACATTTTCTAAGAATTTACCCATTCTACCAGTTCTAATATTATCAGGCATCCAATTAACTGATTCGTTATTTTCTAAAAGATTATCTCTTAAAGAAGACATTTTGATGAACCAGCTCTCTCTTGGATAATAAAGTAGTGCTGTATCACATCTCCAACAGAATGGATAGGAATGTGTGAATTTTTCACTCATGTACATTATATTGCTTTCCATTAAATAGTGAACTATTTTATGGTCTGCATCCTTTACAAACATACCTTTCCATTCAGTTACACAATCTACAAACTTACCTTGAGTATCAACTAGGTTAATAAGAGGTAAATCATTTTTCTTTCCCACAAGATTATCGTCTTCACCGAAAGCTGGTGCTATATGAACTACGCCAGTACCATCAGTTAGTGTAACAAAATCTCCATGAATTACATAGAAAGCTTTCTTTTCAGGAATTTCGAACTTAAACATCTGCTCATATTCTTTTCCTAAAAGATCTTTTCCTTTAAATTCTTTAACTATCTCTACGTCTCCCTCAAGTTTGCTTAACAAAGACTTAGCAAGAATTAAATGCTCTTCTTTATTGATTACTTCAACATAATCATATTTTTGGTTAACACAAAGAGCTACATTACTTGGAAGTGTCCATGGAGTTGTTGTCCAAACTAATATACTTGCTTCTTCATCTTTCAATTTAAACTTAACATAAACTGAAGTTTCCTTAACATCTTTATAGCCTTGTGCTACTTCGTGAGAGGAAAGTGAAGTTCCACAGCGTGGACAGTAAGGAACAATCTTATGACCCTTATATAGGAGTTCTTTATCCCATATTTTCTTTAGAGCCCACCAAACTGATTCTATATAATCATTATGATAGGTTACATAAGGATTATCCATATCAATCCAGTATCCAACCTTCTCAGACATATCCTTCCACTGAGCTGAATAAGTGAATACACTTTCCTTGCATTTTTCAACGAAGCCTTCCACACCATATTTCTCTATTTCAGGTTTTCCGGAAATTCCAAGCGCTTTTTCTACTTCAAGCTCTACTGGAAGTCCATGAGTGTCCCATCCAGCTTTTCTTAAAACCTTATACCCCTTCATTACCTTATATCTTGGTATTAAATCCTTCATAACCCTAGTTATAACATGGCCTATATGTGGTTTACCATTTGCTGTTGGAGGTCCATCATAAAAAGTGAAATATTCCCCTTCTTCATTCATGTCAAAATTCTTCTTAACTACATCTCGATCTGACCAGAGTTTTAAAACATCCTTTTCCATCTGGACAAAACTTCTAGTATTGTCAATTTTCTTATACATATCTTTACCCCTTTCTATTCTCTATGAAAACTTTTACCTTTAACAAAACAAAAAACCCCATCCAAAATAGGACGAAGTTAAACTCGCAATACCACCTATGGCAACTCTTAAAGTACTCAAATACTCTATCCTTTAACGCAGGAATACGTAAAAACTTACTTAATTTCAGTCCTCAGCTCCTAGGTGATTTTCCTAAAATTTTGACTATGGGCTTCCACCTTTATCCCACTCTCTAAAAGTATCAAATTTAAGTACTTTTCCTATTCAAAGCCTTTATTTCATTACAAAATATTATATTATATCGAGGTTTTATTGTCAAGCAAGGGGACGGGGTTATTGACAATAAAGTGTCAATAACCCCGTCCCCTTGTTTTAGATTCTTAAATACTTCCATTTTCCCTTGTTCATTCTTGACAAATACATAAAGGCCCTTATACTAAAGTCGAAAAATATACCTGTCATTATTGCAGTCATACCTAGTCCAAGCCATTTATTCAAGGTGAAGGATAATAGTATTCTACAGGTCCATAAACCTACAAAGGAAGTAACCATAACATACATAATATCTCCAGCAGTCTTAAGGGTAGAAGAAGCTAAAATCATAATTGCAAGCAACGGTTCAAGTATTCCAAAAACTCGTATTAAACCAACAGCTTCTTTCACTACTTCTTTATCATTAGAATATAATCTAGCAAGAGGTGTAGCAAAAATCACCATAAGTATTCCAAAGTAAATCCCTACTAACATAGTAATCTTAAGAGCTTCATTAGAATAATTTTCAGCCTTTTTATAATCTCTTTCACCTAAACTTTGGCCAACTAAGGTGGTATTAGCTATAGCAAAACCAAATATAGGAAAAAAAGCTAAAGAGTTAACATTAATACCTACTTGATATGCTGCCATTGCTACAGTTCCCATGCTAACAATTAGAACTTGAAGTATTAAAAAACCACCCTGCATTACTGCCTGTTCTATAAATCCCGGAACTCCTATTTTAATAATTCTTTTCATTATCTTAGTGTTAACGCTATAGTCGTCCTTTAAGCTTAAATTAAGTTTAAGGCCCTTTCGATTATATATAACTAAAATTCTTGCGGTAACACCGATTATTCTTGAAATTGTTACAGCAATAGCAGATCCTGCAGCACCTAACGCCGCTATATGAAATGCTGGAACTCCAAATATCAGAACACAATTTAAAATAATATTTAAAACATTAATGCATGCAGTTATTATCATGGGGGTCTTTGTATCTCCAGCTCCTCTCATTGCTCCAGAAACTATAATATCCAGAACAAAAAAAGGCAAACTAATAACTACAATATTAAAATATGTAATTCCAATATTAAACACCTGAATCTCTGTCCCACCAAAAAATAATTTAAGGATAGGGCTAGAAAAAAACCTTCCAGCAACCCCAATTATAATACCCACAACTGAAGCCATGTAAATAGATTGAATAACTGCCTTCTTAGCCTCCGATATGTTTTTTTCTCCTGTTACTCTTGCAATTATAACTGTGGTACCCATGGCAAGCCCAGAAAATACAGTCTGTAAAAATCCAATAAGCATATTAACCATTCCCACTGCTGCCACTGCATTTGTTCCGATCCTTCCCATAAAAATTGTAGATACCATTCCAACCATCATTTCCAATATCTGCTCAGTTATAGAAGGCCATGCCAGTTTTATAATATCTTTATCTGCTTTTTTATCTAATTTAAAAGTAAATTTCTTCATAAATAAATCCTCTTTTTCTGTATTCATATGTAAATGTAATTATAACCAACACTATTATAGCTAACTAATCAAGATCTGTCATCTTTATAATGAAATACTATAGAAACCCTAGATAAGTAAATTAAAATAATCCAGCCAGAGCAACTCTAACTGGATTTCAAAATATTTAAATCATCGCTAATATTTTTGTATTTATTTGTTTATACCTATTTATTCTTTCCTCAACTTTAAAACTTTTTCCAATAAATAAAACCGGAATTCCTAATTCTTCACATCCAGCAATGATAACTTGTTTATTTATTAGTTCTAAAAAACTATAGTTGTACTCGTGATATTTTCCGCATAATGGACATTTAATACTTAACGTAACATCTTTATTTTTGTTAGTGTTTATTTTTAGTCCTTCTGCAATTTCCTTCAAATTTAGCAAATCAAATATAGAAAATTCTTTAATGTCATAACTTCCATATATACTTCTTAAGGCTATGGAAATACTTGTATCTATTAACATTAAATTCACCTCCTGATTAATATAAAAGTATGTTTTTATCTTATAATTAATAATTCTATAAATCTTATTAAATTCCTGCTAAAAAAAGCCCAAAATAGAACATATAGATTATATATTATTCGACAAAAAAATCTCCTAAGATAAATGAGACTTCATTTGTCTTAGGAGATGCCAATTATTTATTCCCTAGAGAAGCTTTAATAAATTCTCTAAATAAAGGATGTGGTTTATTTGGTCTTGATTTTAGTTCTGGATGGAACTGAACTGCAAGAAACCATGGATGATCCTTTATTTCTACTATTTCAACTAATCTTTCATCAGGACTTGTTCCAGTAAGTTTAAGTCCCGCCTCTACTAATTGTGTTCTAAATTGATTATTGAATTCATATCTATGTCTGTGTCTTTCGTATATAACCTCGTCTTTATAAGCTTCCATAGAATGAGTATCCTCTTCAAGCTTACAAGGGTATAACCCTAATCTCATTGTACCGCCTTTTTCATCAATATCTCTCTGATCTGGCATTAAATCAATTACAGGATATAAGGTTTCAGCATTAATCTCTGAGCTATGTGCACCTTCAAGTCCAACTACATTTCTAGCATATTCGATTACTGCACACTGCATTCCAAGACATATTCCAAAGAAAGGGACTCTATTTTCTCTAGCAAATTTTATGGTCTCTATTTTTCCTTCAACGCCTCTATCTCCGAATCCACCTGGAACAAGAATTCCATCCAAACCGCCGAGGATTTCTACTACATTATCTTTATTTACATCAACTGAATTTATCCACTTAACTTCTACATTTGAATCATTAGCTAGTCCACCATGGCTTAATGCTTCAACTACAGATATATATGCATCATGAAGTTCAACATACTTGCCTACAAGTCCTATAGTTACATTTTTCTTCAAATTCTTCAAGTTGTTTACCATAGAAATCCATTCAGCATTATCAATGTCTTTACACTCTAGACTTAGCTTTTCACAGACCATTGTATCTAGACCCTCTGCATGAAGCATTAATGGAACTTCATAAAGGTTTTCCGCATCTAGATTCTGAATAACTGCTCTTTTATCTACATTACAGAAAAGTCCTAACTTATCTTTCATTTCTTCAGAAATAGGTTTTTCAGAACGACACACGATCAAATCAGGTTGAATACCTATACCTCTTAGTTCTTTTACTGAATGTTGAGTTGGCTTTGTCTTAAGCTCTCCAGCCTTGCCTAAGTATGGTACAAGAGTAACATGTATAAAACATACGTTTTCTCTACCTACATCATATTTTATCTGTCTTATAGCTTCTAGGAAAGGCAGTGACTCTATATCTCCAACCGTTCCACCAATTTCTGTAATTACAACATCCACATCTTTTTCCTTAGCAACTCTATATACTCTATCTTTAATTTCGTTAGTAATATGTGGAATTACTTGAACTGTCCTGCCTAGATACTCACCTTTTCTCTCTTTTGTGATAACAGACCAGTAAACTTTACCTGTAGTTACATTATTACTTTGGCTTAAATTTTCATCTATAAATCTTTCATAATGACCTAAATCAAGATCAGTTTCAGCACCATCATCAGTAACAAAAACTTCTCCATGTTGATATGGACTCATTGTGCCTGGGTCTATGTTTAGATAGGGGTCAAATTTTTGAATTGAAACTTTCAGTCCTCTATTCTTTAACAATCGTCCCAAAGAAGCTGCAGTTATACCTTTTCCTAATGAAGAAACCACTCCACCAGTCACGAAAACATATTTAGTCTTCATTTTACTCCTCCTAAAAAATATTTATTTAAAATTCATTGACATATTATGCATACAACACTATAATAAAAATTACCCTAAAAAATTAGAATGGTATTATTATGTTTTCAAACATATCAATTATAATATCACAATTTCTTTTTATGTTCTACATATTTTTTTATTTTTTAAATTATTTTGCTTATCATTTCTTCCATCTCAAAATAAAGCTCTCTAAATTCCTTATTCACAAAAAATTTTTCCTCAGCTTTTTTACAACCATAATTTATTGACTTTTTACTTTCCATACTAAAGTCTTCCTTTAGTTTCGTTAAATCAAAACATTTATACTTTTTTAAAAATAAAAGCAGTAAATATTTATACTTCTTATCTTTTAAAATGCAAATTAACCCTTCTCTATTGATTCCATTGTAATCGCAAATTACAGTTAAAATTTTTTCATACTTATTTATCATTACTATTCACCTCATATAAAATTTTATCCATTTTGCGAAATAATAAACAAAAACGCCAGATTCACTCTGACGTTTATTTAAACTAAAGTTTACTAAAAACCTTATTTGGCCTCAATTTTTATTTTTAAAAGTGTTTGTATGGCTGTTTGTCCAGTAATGTACAAAGAATAATTTAAGGTTACATTACCTCCATTACCATCTATATTAATCTCTAATTCTTTAGTTTCTATCTCAAGTTCTAACATTCCATAAGGAGTATTGTATAGTGACATAGATTTATTGTTTTTTTCAAAATTCATAGTGGTGGTAGTCGTCCCCATTCTTATAAGAGAAAACTTTTCTGGGTATATTTTAAAAGTAGTTGTGGTACCTTCCATACCCGATATTTCAGTTTCCTTGTACACCGCATAATAGCAATTCTCCATTTTGTAAAACTTACCAGGAGTAACTACTTCAATGGGGTTCTCATCACCAATTTGTCTACTTATCACAGAGATTAGAGCCCTATTGTCCATATAACACCATCCTTAATTCAAAATAACATAATATTATTTTAACATGAAAACATTCATTGTAGAGAATAAATTTCTAAAATAGGCTAGTTTACCACTTGTTATTTTTTTCAAGCTGTTACGCTACATGGTTAAGGCTCCATTAGGGGTGTTAATAATTTCAAGTATTCTTGCTTCATTTCCACTTTCAGAATTTATATAAACAAAAAAATTATCGTTTTTATAATCTCCAAAAAATTCATAGCATAATAACTCTGTATTATTTTCTGAAGGTATAATAGCAAGTCGTATGTTTTTTATTCTTAAGTTTTTCCCTATGTTTTTCATTGCACTGTCCTGGTTAACCTTAGGAATCCCTATTTTTCTATTTTCTATATGAGAGATTAAATACTTTTCTGCCTCTACTCCTGTGATTTCTCCATTATCTAAGGCAATCTTAACCTTAATTTGATCAGGATATATAACAACACCATTTTCTTGATATACATAACTAATTACAACATTATTTCCATAGACTAATGTATAGGTTGATATCATATTATTAAATCCATTGTCCTTTAAAAACTTATTTCCTATTTGACCAGCCTTATTGGAGTCCATTGTTGGATTACTAGGCATTCTACTGTCCAACAAATAAATTACTTTCCCTCCATTTTTACTAATTTCACAGGAAACAGTCCCTTCCTTTTTTCCTCTTCCCTTAATAACAATGTTATAGTTAAAAGATTTTATTTTAGTTGTCCCCTTATTTTTATTTTCACTGATACTTTCCACTCTTTCTTTACCAATTATTTCTCTAACCCTTTCCTTAGCTTCTTCATTTGATAATTCTTTTTCCTCTTCTATTCTTGGCTTTATATCTTGAACATTATCTGAAAAAGGACCATCATATATCAATGCAGGATATTGTGATTCCTGTTTTTGAATATCTTGAAATTTTTGTGATAACATAACTGTTGTACCACTATTAAATACTCCAAAGGCCTTTTTATTTACTTCTCCCCAATTTATCTTACCCAAATTAATATCTTCCATAGCATTACTAAGATCCGAATGAAGGTCTACAGATTGCAGTTTCAATTTTTCAATAGTTTCGTAATCTTTATCAGTTATAGCACCTCCTTGGGCTAATTTCCTTTGAATGCTATTGGCAAAATCTCCAACCTGGGATAAAAACTTATTTGTATTCCCTGTGATTTGATTTTCTATGGGAAGAGAATTCAATCTATCCACCGCGTTAGATGAATATCTAAAAATATCACTGAAAATTATAAAGTTATCCGCTTTTAGCCCTATAATGTTAGCTTTAGTTAAGCATGACCTTATATTATCCACAGAATTAATTAATTCATACATATTTTTACTATACCCACTTACAAGATAATTTCTATATTGTGATTTTTCATTAGTTACCATAACCCCATAGGAAACGGATAAAATAACCAATATGCTTGCAATAATTATGTAAATTCTTGCTTTTTTTGTGCCCTCCATAAAAACTCCTCCAAATAAAAGTCTTATTTTAGTATTTGTAGTTATACAATTTGTTATTCATAGGATATAATATAGTGGTAACGATTTTGTTTTTTAACAAAGGTAGTTTATTATTGTTAAAATATTATATATAATATTAATATCTGCAAATATAATCAAAGGGTGAACGCTATGAAGGTACTTATACTTTCTATTTCTGCCGGTGGTGGACATATTCATGCTGCTAAGGCACTAGAAACTTATACAACAATGAACGATCCAAGTTCCGAAATTAAAATAATAGATACATTAAAGTATATTAATCCTTTAATTGATAAAGTAGTAATAGGTAGCTATCTTAAAAGTATTAAGCTTAGCCCCTCAATTTTTGGAAAGTTATATAATTTCAGAGATAGTGATGATGGTTTTGCGAATGTTAGTAATAAATTCAATGAACTCATGGCTTTAAGAATTTTTCCATTAATAAATGAATTTGCTCCTGATATTATTGTATCAACACATTTTTTTACTACTGAAATGATTTCAATACTTAAACTTAAAAATAAAATAAATATACCTTGTATCTGCCTCCTTACAGATTACTCTTCACATAATGCTTGGATTCATGACCGAATAGAGGCTTATGTAGTTTCAAATTCTGACATGATTGTGGAAATGAAAGAAAAAGGCGTAGACGCTAGTTTAATTTATGATTTAGGAATTCCTGTAAAACCAGACTTCATAGAAAAGTATAATAGGAATGAAACACTAACTGATTTAGGACTTAGTCCAAATAGATTAACTATCTTAATAATGGGTGGAACCCTAGGTCTTGGTAAGATAAGAAATTTATATGAAGAACTAAAAAGAGTAGAACGTGATTTTCAAATGATAGTGATTACAGGAAGTAATAAAAAGCTTTATTCTGAATTAATTAAACTTAAGGCGACCTCCACAAAAGAAACCAAAGTTATAGGTTTTACTCATGAAGTAAACAAATATATGCAGGCCTGTGACTTACTTCTAACAAAACCTGGTGGACTAACTATCACTGAAGCTTTAGTTTGTAATACCCCACTTGGTTTGTTTTCCCCAATTCCAGGTCAAGAAGAGAAAAATGCACAATTTTTACTTCGTCATAATCTTGCTGTAAATATCGGTGATGTTAAAAACTGCAAAGAATCCATTGAGAATTTAATTTCTAATACCTTAAAGCTTAAAGAAATGAGTGAAATCAGCGGGTCCTTTGCAAAGCCAAATTCCGGAAATGATATATATACTTTAATGAATAAGTTAATAGAAAAAAGGGCTGCTGTAAAATAGTGGTTCTTTTTTTTATAAAGTGAAATAAATTCTACAATATACAAATCCTGTAGCATGTAAATAGTATCTCGAAAAATTAACAACAAATATTATGTGGGTAATTTGTTCAATATCAAGAAAGTTGGTCTTTAAGATTTTCTTAAAATATATATTTAAAAACTGATTAAAAAACAAAAACCTGTCAATAATCATAATATTGACAGGGGGGAATTTAATAATGAAAAAAATAATTTCATGTATTTTATCAATTTTAATAATAATTTGTTTTGCATCAAGTTTAAGCTGGAGTAATGTTTCAGCTAATCAAGAGTCTATTTCTAATAAAATAATAAGATTTCACGTAATAGCAAATAGTGACACGGATTCAGATCAAGCCCTTAAGCTTAAGGTAAGAGATGCGGTACTTAGTTATTTATCACCAAAGTTAGAGACTTCAAAGAATATTGATGAATCTAAAACAATTCTAAAAAACAATGATACTATGGTTTTAAAAATAGCTGAGAAGATAATTAAAGAAAATGGATACGCTTATAAAGTTGTCTCAGATCTGTCTAGAGAGAACTTTCCAGTAAAAAGTTATGGTCCAATTACGTTGCCACAAGGCAATTATCAAGCCTACCGTATTGTGATAGGTTCAGGAGAAGGTCATAATTGGTGGTGTGTAATGTTTCCACCCTTATGTTTTGTTGATATAACTAAAGGTCAGGTAGCTATAAATAAAACTCAAGGTGAGATGAAAAAGGTACTCACGGTAGAAGAATACGATTTAGTGGATAACACTAGACCACCAACTGAGGAAATCCAGGATAAGTATATTATTAGGTTTAAGATAGTAGATTGGTTTAATGAGATATTTAACTAGAATTATATTGTTCTAGTTATAAATACCTCTTCACAAGATGTTTTTAAATCTTCAAAACACCGTTGAGCTTTTAATATATCATCAAATATTCCAAAAACTGAAGGTCCACTACCACTCATTAATGAACCTAGTGCCCCATGGTGTATCATATTTTCCTTTAGTTGTCTAATTGCTTTATGCTTTTTCAAGGTAACATTTTCTAATACATTTTTCATATTTCCACTTAAAAGTTCTAGATTTTCACTTTCTATAGCTTCTAAAAGAAGTTCAGTATTCGGATGTTTTTTAATCTTATTAATATCCAAGTTAATATAAACCTCTTTAGTAGAAACCCCAAAAGAAGGCTTTACCAATACAATTATGTGTTGTTTAAAGGATTTTAATGGAGTTATTACCTCTCCAATCCCTTCACAAATTGCACTTCCACCGTGGATGCAGTATGGTACATCTGCGCCCAATTTAAGTCCTAGACCCATTAGTTCCTTATCGCTAATATCGATCCGATACAAGTCTCTCATAGCCTTTAAAACAGCTGCTGCATCTGTACTCCCTCCAGCAAGCCCCGCCGCCACGGGTATGTTTTTTCGAATTTCGATAGATACACCAGCACTTATACAATAAGTTTCTTTAAAAAGCTTAGCAGCTTTATATGCTATATTTCGTTCATCTGTCGGAACAAATTTTTTATTACAAGAAATAATTATACCACTATCTATTTTTTTAACATTTAATAAATCATATAACTCTATATTCTGCATTATCATTTTTAATAAATGATATCCATCTTCTCTTTTACCAACAACATCTAAAGATAAATTGATTTTTGCATATGCTTTCACTAACATAAATGTTTCCCTCCAATTTACAATTCAATTCAACTTTATTATAACAAATAATTATATATAGTGTTACTATAATTCTTATTAACAACTTTATTCTTTAACAGAGTCTAAAGTACAAAATAAAAGGACTATCTCAAAATAAAATCAATTATTTTGAAACAGCCCATTTTATCGCTATATTACAGCTCTACCTGGAATTATAAGTTTCTCACCACTTGAAATGTTCTCCATATCGTCAATTGAGTTTACTTTAATTAAATTCTCCATTGGTATACTATATCGTTTAGCTATCTTCCACATGGTATCTCCTGGCTGTACACAATATATTGTAATACTAGCTTTTTTCATTGGTATTTCATCTTCTATTTCCTCAACATCAATTATAAAGTCCTTATGGCTTTCGTAAGACACCTTAGTCTCTGCGCTTATTACAGCTTTGATTCCAATGGTTCCTGCTTCTATGAAACCATCAAGGCTTTCTAGGAATAACTTTGCGGCACAGTTCATATCAATTTTAGCTCCAGGTACATCCGTAGTAAAGGTAAATGGAACCTCTTCTTCTATGGCATCAACACACTTGCTGTCGTTATCTACTTTATAAAGCACATTGACTTGTAAAAGTCCTTCTATTACAGCTTTATCTTCTACTAACTTCTTATCTGTTACACATACCTTTCCCTTTGATAAAATAACAGATTGTGGTTTAGTACCTTTATTTCTAACAGGTAAGTTTTCTTTAACAATTGTTTCAAAACCTCGCACTCCATGAACTACATTAAATATATAATCCTTTTTAACCATATTTAACACCGTTGCTGGGGAGTATGCATCTTCTATAATATCTATATTTTCCTTAGTAGAAACCTTAACCTCTGCTCTAACATTTAGTTCAATATCTAATATTCTGCTTTCGCCTAAATCATCTTCTTTAATGTTATGTTCAATATTTTGTATTATAAAATCACCAAAACCATCCATTGAGGAGTTTGCCCCTGTCAAGTCCATTTCTTGTCTTATCAGTATATCATCTGATAGATATTCAATTTCCCGTTCCTCATCACCCTTATAAATGACTTGTAAAAGAGCAAAAGTATCTACTTCAACCTTGCCCTCAATAACTCTAATATCCCTTTTGTGAAGATTTACATCTATTTTTAATATACTTTTAATTTGAGGCTTATCCATAGGGATTACTAGATGTGATTTTCCCACAAGGTTACCTTTAACCTCTCCAATAATCTTATCTATGGAGGCTGGATTCTTTAATAATTGTATATCATTTGAATGTTTAATCTCTTTTACAATATCAAAAGAGCAATTCTTCATTACCTTAGCCTTAGTTTTAACAATGCCCTCCATGGAGATTTTTCTTTCATTTACAAAATTACAACCCATATGTTCAATAGAGCACTCAGATTGGCACAACATCTTATGTTCTGAGCCACTAACTTGAATATAGTTTGTAAACTTACCAACGTAATTAACGCTAAACAGTTCATTATTTTCTTCCTTTGATAAATAAAGAACATTATATAATATTTGCCCTTCAATATATACCTTATCTTGCATCACTTCGATACTAATAATACTTGGATTAGCATCAAGCATTAAAATTTCCCTTACATCAGGAAGTGTATCAGGTATAACATACTCTGCTTTTATAACATTGTCAGCAGTATTCTCACCAAGAAGCTGTTCGTATTCTATATTTTCTTTAACCAACTCAATAGCCATAAGTTCCCTCCCATATTATACATACTATTAATTTATATATTGTTTTAGGGGGTTTTATGCTTGCTTCCTAGAAAAATTTATTTAATTCCTCATAACTCTTATGCAAAAAAAGAGAAAAACGATACAAAATCTAGTATCGTTTAATTTCCAAAAACTATTTGCACTGTATTTGTTAAAACATCTGAATAACTGTATGTCACTGTTCTTTGGGTGTCACTGTCCAATCTAATTACAAATATACTTGGATAAGTTTTTTCTAGTATCCCATTATTCACAAGCACTTTTCTTCTTCCACCATTAGCTTTAAGTATAACTTTTTCACCTACATGGCTCTCTATGTCTCGTTTAATAATAGATAACGTATTTAGTTTTTCCATGAAAAAAAACACCCTCTTTCAACAATTTATATTATAACTCATAAATATCAATATGTCAAATAATCTTTTATTTTATCAGCAAGCTATACAACTTGTCAAGGTTAATTTTTTATTAAAAACAAGCTTCAAAGTTTTTTTTACTTTGAAGCTTAAATCTACTATATTTTATCCAATTCCATAGTGTTTTTATTCAATATTTTCATTAATAATTTATCTAAATCATGAATATCAAAAGGTTTAGAAATATACTCATCCATTCCGAATTGTAGAAATTTCTCCCTATCCCCTGCCATGGCATAGGCTGTCATAGCAACAATTTGTGTGTGTTTGTGGTTACTTAAGTCTATTTCTCTAACTGCAGTACATGCCTCATAACCATTCATTACAGGCATTTGAATGTCCATTAAAATCAAATCAACTTTATTGTTATTAAATAACCTTAAACCCTCTTGTCCATCAGTAGCACATAAATAATTATATCCCAATAATTTTAAATATTCTGAGGCTATTTTCATATTTATTGTATTATCTTCAACAATAAGTATAGTTTTTTTATTGGGCTCGCTATTGACCTTGATATCTAATTGGGGTTCTTGTCGTTTATCATTAATTTTAATATTAATTAAAAATTCTGCAGTAAAGTAAAATGTACTACCCTTATCAAGTTGACTTTCGTACCATATTTCTCCGTTCATCATTTCTACTAATTGCTTTGAGATAGCAAGTCCAAGTCCTGTCCCTTCATATCTCTTAGTATAAGACAAATCCTCTTGATTAAAAACTTTAAATATTCGTTCTTTAAAGTCTTCTGACATACCGATACCAGTATCCTCAATAGAAAAACTTAGTTTTATTTTATCATGACTTTGTGATACCTTGTTAACCCTGAAAATTATGTGTCCCTTATAAGTAAACTTAGTGGCATTGTTTATAAGGTTTGTAATTATTTGATTTAACCTGACTTCATCTCCAATTAAATCATTGTTTATAAAAGGATCAATAAAGTACATTATTTCGATTTTTTTTGCTTTACCCACTATACTTAGTTCTTTTATGACTTTATTTAAAAATTCTTTTAAATTAAATATTCTGTTATTTAAAGATGCTTTTCCAGATTCAATTTTAGAAATATCTAAAATATTATTAATTATACTCAACAGATGATAGGTTGAGGACTTTATCATGTCCAAATATTCCTGTTGTTCTCTATCCATCTCCGTTAATTCTAGTAATTGCTGCATTCCCAATATACCATTCATAGGAGTTCTAATTTCATGACTCATATTTGCTATAAATTGGCTTTTAGTCTTGTTAGCCATGGCCAATCCTTCTTTAGTCTTTTCTAGTTCAAAATAATTGACTTTTAATTCTTCTTCTGTTGCAGTTAATTCCTCATAATTAGACCTTAACTCTTCCTCAGTTGCAGTTAATTCTTCATATACCGCACTTAGCTCCTCATAATTAGCTATTAATTCCTCTTCCTTTAACTTCACATCAGTAATGTCTCTCTCTATTGATGCTATACCAATTATTTCAAGGTCGCTATTAAAAATTCCAGAAATAGTTTTGGAGATATTTATTAGTTCCCCATTTTTTTTCAGCCCTAAAGTTTCGAAGTTTTCAACTGTTTCCCCATCCTTTAATCGAGCTAATACCTCTTCAAAAGCTTCAAATATATGATTAGGAATAATAATTGAAATATCTTTACCTATTACTTCATCTTTTTCATATCCATATAGAGCTTCTGCCCCTTTGTTCCAATAGTTAATTATGCCATTCAAATCTTTACTAATAATTGCATCTTTAGAAGACTCAACTATAGAAGCTAATTTTTTTATATCCTGCTCGTTTTTTTTACGAAGAGATATATCTCGTATTATGCTAATCACACATTCCTTGGAATCTACATGGATTCCTACAGATTTCACCTCTACTAAAAAGGGAGTTCCATCCTTTCTATAGTGTACAATTTCAAATTCTATACCTTCTAAGTTTGCAGTATGAAGTTGTAATTTTAAAAGTTTTTCGTCTTTATTTCCTCTCAAAGTTAATATATTTAACTTTAAAAATTCATTAAAGTCATATCCATAACTTTTAATTGCTTCTTTATTTACGTTGATTACATTTCCGTGCTCGTCCATTAAAATAATGATATCTTTTGCATTATTAAAAATATTCTTATACACTTCTAGTTCATTAGCTATAGCGGTGAACTTATCCGAAATCCTAAGTTTATTTTTCTTTAATATCTTCACAATTCACTCCCCCATTAGCATTTTTTCGATCTCATCCTGTGGCAAAGGTTTACTAAAAAAGTATCCTTGTATTAGATCACATCTAAGCTCCTTTAAGATAATATATTGTTCCTCCTGCTCAACGCCTTCAGCTATTACAACATAATTTAATTTGTTAGCAAGTTGAATTATGCATTCTACGATGGCATAATAGCTTGGACTCTCTACGATCTTATCTATAAATGATTTATCAATTTTTAAAGTACTGATTGGTAGTACAGTTAGATAATTTAACGAAGAGTAACCTTTTCCAAAATCATCAATAGATATCTTAACCCCACTGTTTACAAGATTAATCAGGATCTCAGATTTCTTTTCTATAGTTTTTATTAAGGTTCCCTCAGTAACTTCTATTTCTAAATCATCTTGAGCTAATCCATTTTCTCTTATTGCTTTGTTCACCAATTCTAATAAATATCTATCTTGAATTTGAACTGGAGATATGTTAATTGAAATAGTATCTACTTTATATCCCTTTTCCCTCCAACTTTTCAACTGTTTGCAGGCAGAATTAATAACCCATTCTCCTATTCTAAAAATCAGTCCAGTATCCTCTGCGATGGGTATAAACTCATCTGGGGAAATGGATCCTATTTCTGAGGAATTCCACCGGAGTAGTGCTTCTAACCTTTTGGTCTTTTTAGTTTTTACGTCTACTTGAGGTTGATAATATAATTGAAACTCTTGTTTTGCTAGTGCATCTCTAAGAGCGTTCTCAATTGATTTTTTCCTTAACATGACTTGCAACATATCTGTGTTAAAAAAGGAATATTTATTTTTACCCTTTTCCTTTGAGTGGTACATAGCTGTATCCGCATTTTTTAAAATTTCATTATTATCTCTATACTCATTATTAATTAAACAAATTCCAATACTTACTGAACAATATATTTGTTTATCTTTAACCTCAAAGGGATCTAAAAAAGATTCCATAATGTTATTGCAAAGAAGTTTAACTTTTTCTATGTTTTCTATATTAGGAATTAATATCAAAAACTCATCTCCACCATGGCGAGCCACGGTTCCATAATTTCTTGTGCAAAGGCAAAGTAACTGCGAAACTATTCTTAATAGCAGATCACCATAGTTATGACCTAGAATTCCATTTATTAGTTTAAAATCATCTAAATCCACAGATAGTACGGCTCCAATAGTTTCTTTAGCTTTTAACCCTTCTACTTCTTCACTTAACTTTTCCATAAAGAAAAATCTATTTGGTAACCCTGTAAGTATATCGTAATATTGAAAATGCCTTATTTGTTCCTCTGATTTTTTAATTCCTGCTTCAGTTATGCTTTTATAATTATTAATAACCTTTTTCATAAAACCTCCTCCTGAAGAAAGTGTACTTTATTATACTATCAAACCTAAGTTTTTCATCACAAGAATAAATTTATCAGTTTCAATTGGCTTCCAAGCGTAGGCTTCACACCCTGAATCATAGGCATTTAATACTGTTTCCTTATCATTTAGTGCCGTGGTCATAATTATCTTTACTTTTTTCTCAGTTTCAATACCCTGTTGTTTTTCAATATCCCTAATGGACTTAAGAGCCTTCATCCCATCCAGTCTTGGCATCATAATGTCAAGACAAATTAAATCATAGACTTGTCCATCTTTTATTGAATTTAAATAGGCATCAACAGCCTCTATACCGTCAACAACAACATCACACTCACCATATTTAGAAAGAAACTTTCTCATAAATAACCTGCTTGCAAAGTCATCCTCTGCTATTAATACTTTCATTTATAACACCTCTTCGCTAAAATTTCCCTTGCGGGATTTCAATGTAAAAACAAGTACCTTCAGTTTCACTTGATGTAAATCCAACTGATCCCCTTAGATATTTCTCGCCCAAAAGCTTTAGACTATATGTACCTAAGCCCCTCTCCTTACCTTTGGTGGAAAAACCTCTCTTGAAAATACTATTTTGTACCTCATTACTAATATATCCAGGATTCTTTACCCAGTATTGCACATAGTTATTTCTTAGCTGATAGCAGCCTATAGTAACTATCCCTTTATCTATTGTAGCTTCAAGTGCATTCTTAAGCATATTTCCTATTACCCTTTTTAATAGGGTAATATCACTTTTAAAATCTACACTTATACAGTCTTCTGCTATATTTATTACCTTATTTGTTGAATTACTATAGCCCTGATAAAGCTTTTTTAATGAGGTTAATACTTCTTTAGAATTAAATTCCAAGGGATCTATAAAAAGCTCATTATTTTCAGCAGCTAGTATTTGCCTTTGAGATTGTATTTCATCTATAAGTCCCTCAAACAAACCAACAACCTGAGCAACTTCCTCTTCATATACCTGTGGAATTTCAGTTCTTAATAAATTAAGTACACCTTTTAAAGCTCCAGCAGTATTTATTACATCATGAAAAAATATTCTTTCCATAGATCTTCTCATAACAGAATCTGTAGCATCAGTAAAAGAAGCCAAATAAAAAACTTCTTTATTTATTTGTAGAGGCACAACCTTTGCAAAGGAATTGAAGGCTGTATCAAAGCCATCAATTTTTCTAATTATAGAAACTTCATTTTCTAGTTCCTGACCTATAGTAATTGACTTTAAAACCAAGTTGCCAGCAGTACAATTTTCACAGGCACGGGAAGTACCGCAGCCCCCCTCATTTTTAAAAGCATCTATGCAGTTTAAAGTTTCACCTAGTCTTCGTCCTAAAATTTGTGATATATCCTTAACCTTTAGAAGATTTAAATATGTTTTATTTGCAAAGACAATTTGTCTATAAGAATTTATTATAATTATAAAAATATTCATAGAATCTAAAGCCTTAAGATACGGATCCTCAGCACCAAAATTCTGCGCCTGCTTATTAATGCCATCCATGTCAAGTCTTTCAGCTGGCGCATAAAAGGTTTTTAAACCTTGTATAACCATTATACCCATCCCTTTATTAAATTATTTTTTATCCTCAAGAATTGAATATATTAAATGTGGAATATTTCTTAAAGAAACTTGTTTAGTAACTGCACCAATGTCATAGGCCACCTTTGGCATACCGTAAACTACGCTAGATTGTTCATCTTGTCCAATAGTATAAGCACCTTTTTGTTTCATTTTCATAAGACCCTTTGCTCCATCGTATCCCATTCCAGTTAAAATAATTCCAATGGCGTCACTTCCTACTTTCTCTGCCACTGAATTAAATAGTACATCCACTGAAGGGCAATGTCCATTTACCTTATCACCGGTAAAACATTCTACAAGATATTTATTTCCCCTTTTAATTAATGCCATATGGCGATCCCCTGGAGCAATAAGAATACTTCCAGGAAGTACAAGGTCTCCGGTTTCAGCTTCCTTAACCTCCATATGACAGAGATTATTCAACCTATCAGCATACATTTTTGTAAATACTGGGGGCATATGCTGAGTTATTATCACCCCAGGCATATCTCTAGGAAAGTCTTTAACAACCTCAAGAATGGCCTGCGTTCCACCTGTAGATGCCCCAATGGTAATTATTGTATTATTACCTTTTGAATTGATTTTCCCTATATGCCTATCATTTGAAATATCTCTTTTAACTTGACCAACCTTAGCCATAGATGCAATCTTCACTTTTATAATTAATTCATTAATAAAAGTTTCCTTACTAGTACCCGTTACTGCGTTAATTTTTGTAACAAAATCTACTGCTCCAGCATTTAAAGCCTCAAACACATTATCGCTCACTGCACTTACTACAACCACGGGTATAGGATATTGAGGCATTAGTCTTTTTAAAAATTCAATTCCATTCATCTTCGGCATTTCCACATCTAGAGTCATAACTTCTGGTTCTAATTCAATTATTTTATCTCTTGCTTCAAAAGCATCTCCTGCAGTTCCCACTACCTCTATTCCACGGTCTCCAGCTAGTCCTCTTGCAATTGCTTCTCTGAAAAGTAAAGAATCATCAACAACTAACACCCTTACCTTTTTTGATATACTCATGTTTTCCTATCCTTTCCTATAAACTGCGGGCATAACATACTTATATCTTGTCTCATCCTTATTTACTGATTCAGAATGACCAATAAAAAGATAGCCCCCAGTTTCAGTCATGTCATAAAATTTGTTAATCAATTCCATCTTTGTTTTTGGTTCAAAATAGATCATCACATTTCTACAGAATATAACATGAAACTTTTTTTTGAAAGGAAATATTTCAGCCATTAGATTGAAATTTCTATAAATTATTTCACCTCTTATCTGATCACAAATCTGGTAATTGTCATTATCAATTTTATTAAAATATTTTAATGCCCAATACCTAGAGATAGTATTCACAGCTTCACCAGAATACACTCCCTTTTCAGCTGCTTCTAATACCCTTAGAGATATATCTGTAGCAAGTATCTTTGTGTTCCACATAGCCTTTTGTGTTCCAAAATAATCTGCAATTATTAAAGCTAGGGTATAGGGTTCCTCTCCACTAGAACATCCTGCACTCCAAATCCTTAGGTCTTTAGTTTTACAGTTTGACTCTAAGTATGGAAGTACTGTGTCCTTAAAGTATTCAAAATGATCAGCTTCTCTCATAAAAAAAGTGTGATTAGTGGTAAGTTTATTTATAAGTGTACTAATTTCATCTCCTGAGGAATCCTCAAAAACGAATTTTAAGTAATCTGAAAAGTTGGTAAAACCTTTCTCCGTAATCAAATTACTAAGACGACCCTCAATAAGAATTCTTTTTTCCTTAAGGTTTATTCCATAATTTGCTTTCATATATCCTGTAAGTTCTCTAAATTCACTATCTTTTAAAGTTATCATTTTTTCACCCTTTTTATGTTAGACCACGGTGCTTTGTTTAAAGAAGTACCATGGTCTTAATAGAGTTGTTTTAATATTTCCCAAAATCCATATTACTTAAAGATATTTTAGGTTTATTTTTAGTTGCTGCTGCCTCAGCTAAAGATCTGTTTTTTGTCTGTCTTGTATTTTTCTGAGTTCCTAAGGACATTTCATTATATTGTGCATATGTACCTCTTTTTAACCTAAATTTTCCTACCATATTCTTAAGCATTGATGCTTGGCTTGATAGTTCTTCGCTAGCTGCTGCGCTTTGCTCCGCTGTGGCTGAATTGGTTTGTACCACATCTGAAACTTGCTCGATACCCTTATTTATTTGAGATATTGCAGTTGCTTGTTCATTTGATGCTGATGCTATCTCGCCAACTAAGGTTGCTGCCTTTGATACTCCTAGAACTATCTGATCAAGAGATTCTGCTGTATTATTAGCAATTTTTGTTCCAAACTCTACCTTCTTAATAGAACCTTCAATTAAATCTGTAGTTTCCTTAGCTGCATTAGCACTTCTAGCTGCAAGATTTCTTACTTCCTCTGCTACCACTGCAAACCCTTTACCATGTTGTCCTGCTCTAGCTGCTTCCACTGCGGCATTTAAAGCTAATATATTAGTTTGGAAAGCAATATCATCAATAACCTTAATTATTTTTGAAATATTTGAAGAGGATTCGTTTATCTCCTCCATTGATTTAAGCATCTCTTTCATATGAGAATTTCCAAGTATTGCTCCTTCTTTAGCATTAAGTGCAAGTTCATTTGCTTGGCTTGCATTAACAGCATTCTGCTTAGTCTGAGCTGCTACTTCCACTATAGAAGAGGTTAATTCTTCAATTGAGCTTGCTTGTTCTGTAGTACCCTGTGAAAGAGCTTGGCTTCCATCTGAAACCTGGTTTGATCCTGAGGAAACCTGATCTGCTGCATTATTTATTTCTGTAAATACTTCATTAAAGGATTGAATTATAAGGTTTAAAGCATCCTTAATCTGAGCAAAATCACCTTTGTATTCATTATTAATTGAAAGTTCAAGATTAGAGTTAGACATTTCATCTAAAACCTCTGAGATTTCAGTTACGTAAGAAGCTAAAGAATCTATAGTGTTATTTAATGCATTTTTAATATCTGCATGATCTCCTTTATAGTCTCCTTTAACATGTACCTTTAGGTTTCCGTTTGACATTTCTTGTAGTACTGCTGCAGCTTCCTTAACGGGTTCAATAACAGCATCTAAGGTATTATTTACACCTTGCACTATTTTTTTATAATCTCCACTATGCTTTGAGGCATCTGCTCTAATAGAAAGTTTACCTGCTACTGCGGCTTCCACTAAACTACCTGCATCAGATACAAGTAAATTAATACTATCAATACATACATTTAAATTGTTCTTTATTGTATTAAAGTCTCCATTATAATTGTCTGTTATTTTAGCTGGTATATTTCCTTTACTTATCTTATCCACATAGTCGGAAGTTACGTTAATTGGTCTAACAAAGGCATCAATAAGTTTGTTTACACCAACCACAATTTCTTTAAACCCGCCTTTAAAGGCATCTCCATTTCCTCTAGTATCAAGTTTTCCTTCAACTGTAGCTTTTGTTAGCATCTCTGCCTCAGCCACAAGTCTTTGAAGCGTTTCTACTACAAACTTCATACTCTTAGATAATACATCTTTATCTGACTTTGGTATGATCTCTACTTTAAGATCTCCATTTGCAATCTTTTCTGCTATTTCAGATTGTCCCTTAATGTTATCTACCATTTTACCAAAGGACTCCATAAGTTTTCCGATTTCGTCCTTTGTCTTTGCTTTTATATTTACATCTACATCTCCTACAGCTAGTTTGTCAGCTGCCTCTGCTAGCAGTTTCATAGGTCTGCTAATAATATTACTTAAGAAAGTTCCAAAGGCTATTGCAATAAGTACCCCAGCTATAAGAACTATAAGCATTGTATTAACGGCGGTGTTGGCATTTGATGAATTGGTGATTGATTTGGCATCTGCATCTGCTAGTTTCATATTAATTAACTTATCTATGGATGCTTGTAAGGCTTTTGATGCTTTTCCTGCTGGACTTGTTGCAGCCATTGACGCAACGGCTTCAGTGTTCTTATTAGCTAAGGCCAGACTTAGTACACCATCCAGTTGTGGTTCATAATCATTATACTTATTAGTATAATCTCTATAGGCCTCTTTCATTTTATCTGAGATTATAGTCTTTTCAAATTCTGCTGAGACTCTTTTCATCTCTGATTTTTTTATACCTATAGATTCTGCTATGCCTTGCATCTTTTCAGCATTAGTCTCAATAATTATATCTCGTATATCAACCCGTAGCATTTGGAAATTTTTATTAATTTCTGCCAATTGTGATATAGGCACTGTCATATTTTTATACATCTCTGTATCTGATTTATCAATAGCTTTTAAATTTACAATACCTACTGCACCAATTACTGCTGCGATAATAGCAACAACTATAAAACTTGATAAAAGCTTAATCCCAATTTTTAAATTCATATAAAACTTCATAAATCTTCCTCCTAATATTAATTACTTTCCTGTATAGTATTTAAGCTCTCTATTTCATCATCATTAAGCAACTTATCACAATCAAGCAAAAGCTTAACCTCATTTCCTACTTTTCCTAT
>JACMJL010000178.1 GCA_014380625.1 Clostridiaceae bacterium | reverse complement strand
TTGAAGAAGTCCTTTTATAAAATATATGTTAGGACAAACCTTCAACATGATTAATAATAAAAAAAATCCACTGTTAATTAATATACATTTCACCTCGGAATTATGTGGCATACTTCTCTATTTTAAAGACTTAGTATTAGACTGAAATAATGTGATAAGATATAGAAATACAACACTAGATTCCTGGCAAAGTTTAATTTTTACTAAAAAAGATATTCTTAGGCGGAATCTTATCTTAGGAGGCATAATTTGATGAATAACGAATATCAAAATAATGACATTTTAAAATCAGTACTTGAGTCTGCACCATTTATACAGCAACTCATACCCCTTGATTGTATGATTGGAATCTCAGATACTAAAAAGTTTTTGAAAGTAATATATGGCAAGAAAATTAATATGGGTATTAATCTGGTAGGAATGGATGTTCCAGCACAGGATTCTATATTTATAGCTATGAAGACAGGTAAACCTGTTGAAATGATAGTTCCTGAGGAGGCATTCGGGTTTAGGTTTAAATCCACAGCTGTTCCTATAGTAGATAAAAGCGGTAATATTGTTGGAGGGATGGGAATAGGCTTTCTTGCGGAAAACAGTGAGAAACTAATAGATATGGCCCATGTTCTTGTATCATCAACACAGCAAAGTTCAACAGTTATTGAAGAACTTGCAAACTCAGCAAGCGATTTAGCTGCCCATCAAGTTTCTCTTCAAACCTTGGCAAAACAAATTGCAGAACAAATTGAAAATACAGGTAAAATTTTAGGATTTATAACTGACATTGCAAATACCTCACGAATTTTAGGACTAAATGCTTCAATTGAAGCTGCTAGAGCTGGGGAAGCAGGCAAAGGTTTTACTGTGGTTGCTAAAGAAATTAGAAAGATGTCAGATAATAGTGTGTCAGGTGTAAAAGAGATAGAGAAAATCTTAAAGAATATACAATCTGTTATTGAACAAATAGGTGAAAAAGTTAATGAAACCGTGGATATCGGTCAACAACAGGCTGCATCAACTGAGGAAATGTCAAGCACCATGCAGGAGTTAGTGTCCATAGCCACAGAACTTAATAATGCTGCTGGAAAGGTTATTGGATAGAAAAATAAAATTTTTAAGACGAATTATCTCTGTTTAAAATTAATATTAACCGTTTTTTATTAAGATAGTTTCTTGAAATACTATTTCCTGTAGCATGGTACATGATGCAGGCTTTGTATATCTAAGACTATCTTTTACCAATTAAATTATCTATAAAAAGCAAATCCCAATATTCCAGAAATAATAGTAAGTACTATAGGATCTATATCATATCTATAAGCCGCAATAAATACGCCTACACAAATCAGCACGCTTTTATAGTCTATAAAGGACCCATAGGAAACCATAACTGCCGCTGCTGCTATCAATCCAACTGTGGCTGGTAAAACACCGGAGAATGCATCTTGAACATACTGATTTTGTTTGAATTTCATAAAAGCTTTGGTTATTAATAACATAATAATAAAGGTTGGTAATATTACTCCTAGGTTAGCTAAAATACTTCCCCAAAAGCCACCAACTCTATAGCCTATATAAGTAGCTCCATTAATTGCTATTGGGCCCGGAGTTGCCTGAGATATTGCAACTAAGTCAGTAAACTCATTAGATTTTAACCACAAATTATTAACAACAACTTCCTGTCTTATAAGTGGAAGGATGGCATTCCCGCCTCCATAAGAAAATAATCCAATCTTCGTAAAAACTAAAAATATTTTTAAATATATACTCATAATTACCGTCCCTTTCTTATAACCAACCCATATATCAAACCACCCATAGCTGCGGCAATAATAATATAAACTGCATTAACATTAAAAAATGCAACAAGAATAACTGTTATTATAGGTATAATAACAGTCTTTTTATTAAGCTTTGAACTTTTTCCCATTCTTAAAACGGGTACTGCAAGAAGTGCAACTACAGCAGGTCTAATGCCTTTAAAAATAGCCTCTACATTTTGATTTTTGGTAATACCAACAAAATATATTGCTATTACCAATAGAAGTACAAAGGCTGAAAAAACTGATCCAAGTACTGCAGCTACACTTCCAGCAATACCTGCTACTCTATAACCGATGAAAACTGAAGCATCCACTGCTATAGGTCCGGGTATTGATTGAGCCAGTGCAATCATATCCACAAATTCTTCCTTTGAAATCCACTTTTTATTATATACTGCATCCCTTTCAATTAAAGGGATCATGGAAGGTCCCCCTCCCACAGTAAAGGTACCTATCTTTAAAAAGGTAATAAATAAATCTATTAA